>JAQGOU010000091.1 GCA_028293445.1 Verrucomicrobiales bacterium
GTGAAGATAAGCCAACAGACTGGTGGCGACGGTTGGGTTCCGCTCGCTGCGGGAAAAGAATTTGAAGCGGGCAAAAAAGGTTTCGTGCGCCTGTTCAACGATACTGAGGAACAGGCTGCGGTTGTGGTCGCAGATGCGGTAGCCTTTCTTTATGTCGGCGCCGGGAAAGCATCGCAAACCGCCAATCGATAAAATTTCATTTACCTGACGCCGTGATTTTTCTTTTCTAATCACGGCGTTTTGTTTTTATTCGCCCCACTATTTTTTATGAAAATCGTTCTCGCTTACTCCGGTGGCCTCGACACATCCGTCCTCCTTTCGTGGATTAAAGAAACCTACGGCAACGCCGAGATGATCTGCTTCTGCGCGAACATCGGCCAGGAAGATGAACTCAAGGGACTCGAAGCCAAAGCCAAGAAGACCGGCGCTTCCAAAATTTACATCGACGATTTGCAGGAAGAGTTCGCGCGCGATTTTATTTATCCGATGATGCGCGCCGGCGCGGTTTACGAGAGCCAATATTTTCTCGGCACCAGCATTGCCCGCCCGCTCATCGCCAAGCGGATGATTGAAATTGCCCGAAAAGAAAAAGCCGACGCTATCGGCCACGGCGCTACGGGGAAGGGAAATGACCAGGTTCGGTTTGAACTCACGGCCGCTGCGCTCGCTCCTGAATTGGAAATCATTGCTCCGTGGCGCGATGAACGTTTTCGCAAAGAGTTCCCAGGGCGGCAGGAGATGATTGATTATTGCGCCAAACATAAGATTCCAGTGCAGGCTTCTGCGAAGAAGCCGTATTCGATGGATCGTAATCTTCTGCACATTTCCTACGAAGCTGGCATCCTCGAAGACCCCTGGTTCGATGCCAGCGATAAAAAGAATCGCGGCTATTTCAATACGCTTTCCGTATTCCCGGAAGACGCACCGGACAAGCCGGAGTTCGTCACGCTCGATTTCGACAAGGGCGATTGTATCGCGGTGAACGGCAAAGCTCTTTCGCCGCTCGCCGTGATGAAGACGTTGAACAAACTCGGCGGCAAACATGGCGTCGGCCGTGTTGATCTCGTCGAGAATCGTTTCGTCGGGATGAAGTCGCGTGGTGTTTATGAAACTCCGGGCGGCGCGATTCTGCATTTCGCCCATCGCCAGATCGAAACGCTCACGATGGATCGTGAAGTGATGCATCTGCGCGATTCGTTGATTCCGAAATACGGGGAACTGGTCTATTACGGTTTTTGGTTCTCACCGGAACGCTACGCGTTGCAAGCGCTGGTGGAAGAGTCGCAGAAAAATGTGACCGGCACCGTGCGTGTGAAATTGTACAAGGGCAACATCATCTGCTCCGGACGCAAATCGCCGGTGAGCCTTTACAATCCGCAGATTGCCACGATGGAAGCCGACCCGACGAAAGCTTACAACCAGGATGACGCCACGGGCTTCATTCGGTTGAACGGTTTACGCCTGCGCGTCGCTTCGCAAGTGCATGGCGCGGCGAAGAAGAAGCGTTGATACCGCGATTCAGAAAACGAGGACTACGACTTGGGGCTATCTTCTTGATGGCCTTCGTAAACTTTCTCGGGCTGACGGCCAAGGGTCAGCTCGAACCTTTGAAGGTACGGGCGCAAGGCATTTATTTCCACGGCAACGTAAGCGACATCGATTGTTCGATTCACTTGATGTTTCTTGGCGCGATGACCTCCAATGCCATGGCAATGTCCTTTCCACATCGTATTCTCGCGATAGACAATACCGGAAAGGACCTGGTGAAAACGATTCCCGGCTTCCGGCCACATCCGCAATTCCGACGCACGTTTGAAGGAGCATTTTGGGAGATGATCGAACTGAAAGGTCCATCTCCTCAGGCGAACGAAATCCAGCGACTTGAAGCCGACGTGGACTTCTTTACTCCGACGACCAGCAATGGCGGACGCGTCGTGTTGGAAAACTTCATGTCGAAGCCGGGCAAACCCCTTCAACACCCAGCGCTCGATCGGTACAAGATCAAATTGACCTATCACACGATGGAGAGTTTCGAATCCTGGCGAGGCGAACACCCTTCACAATACGTGAAGACGGATGTGGAGTATGTTAGAGATCACTTTTCAGGGATTCTGGGCAAGTCGGCAGCCTTTCCCAGAAAATATGTTGCCATTCAAATCGATGATCCGGAGACGAAGTTATTGAAACTGGATTTCGAACGGAGTGACAAACATTCCATTCAAACGAGTGGCCACAAAGGTGTGGAATCCATTCGAATGGTTGCTGACAAAAATGAGGCCGACTTTTCCTTCTTCTATTTCAACGAAGTGCCGCCCCCGGATTTGCATTTAGTTGTTTATCTTTCCGTGCCAGAGGCAATCGAAACAACACGGTTCAAATTGGAACACATCGCGTTGCCGGAGCGGCCCAAGCCCCTGGTGTCGGTGGATGGGGCGAAGAAGAAGTAATCTGTGCTCAATCGCAAGCCGCGCGATCCAGAAAATCTGCGATGTGCACCGCTTCAACCGTTGAGCCCGCTTTTTTCAAACCGGCTTTGATTTGAAGGAGACAACCGGGATTGCTGGTGACCACGATCTGCGCGCCGGATTTGAGAATGTTCTCGATCTTTCGGTTTTGCAGGCGCTCGGCCATTTCTGGCTCCGTTAAATTATACGTCCCGGCACTGCCGCAGCAAACATCGGATTCAGCAAGCTCCACGTAATTGTTGCCGGCGACAGCTTTGACAATCTCTCGCGGCGGTTTTGTGATGCGCTGAGCGTGGGCCAGATGGCACGCGTCGTGATAGGTCACTTTGCAATCGCTCGGCTTCGTTTTGCAGGTCGCCATTTCCGGGGCCATCCATTCGGTGAGATCTTTTACTTTGGCGCTGAACTTTTTCGCACGCTCGGCCCAAACGGGATCGTCATGAAGCAGGTGATCATATTCTTTCAACGTGGAGCCGCATCCGGCCGCGTTGATGATGATCGCGTCGAATTTTCCATCCTCGAACGCGGCGATGTTTTTTCGCGCGCATTCGCGGGCCAGTTCCAGTTGGCCGCTGTGCGCGTAAAGTGCGCCGCAACAATTCTGCGTCTTCGGGGTAGCCACTTCGTAGCCAGCGCGATTGAGCAAGCGAACGCTCGCTTGATTCGTTTCGCCAAACATCGCCGTCATCGCGCAACCACTGATGAAACCCAAACGTCCGCGCGTTTCGCCGCGTGCTGGGGAGACTTCCGGCAACGTCGCCGAGTTGGCGTTGTCTGGAACCAGCGAAAGAGCTTCGCGCGCAAACTTCGGCAGCATCGGTTCGACCCCGAGGCTTTTCACGATTCTCGCGGGGAGCAAGGCCACCTTCAGTCGATTCGGAAAGGGGAATACTTTTTCAATGGCGACACGGCGGAGAAAAGTTTGGAACGGACTGCGTTGATGCTTTTTCTCGATGTGATCGCGGGTGTGCTCAAGAAGATTTCCATATTGCACGCCGCTCGGGCAAACCGCTTCGCAAGCGCGGCAACCGAGACAGCGATCGATATGCGTCACGGCCGCACCAGCGACCGGCAAGCGTCCATCCTGCACTGCGCGCATCAAATAGATGCGTCCGCGCGGCGAATCATTTTCGTTCCCCGTTTCGAGATAAGTCGGACACGAGGAGAGGCAGAGCCCGCAATGAATGCACGCCAATGACTTGTCGTAATCCAGGAAACGTTCTGGTGCTTGAGTGCTCACAGCGTTAACTCCGGCAAAATATGTTTCGGATCGTATTCATCTTTCAAGCGCTGGAAAAGATGCAGCGGCAAATCGGCTTTTTTCGGCGCGGTGGTATCGTTGTGAAAAATAACTCCATTTCCAACGCGGGCAACAAACGAGGCACCATTCAATCCCTGGACCGCTTCGATAATTTTCGAAGGTAACACCGCAATCTTGTTCGCAGTGGTGCGTTGCAACCAGAACTCCCTATCGTAATCGAGCGACGCAGGTTCTTTCACGCCGAGCGCGCTTGCTTTGTCTAACTGCCACGCCACTTCTTCGTTCGTTCCAGCAAATCCAAGGACGAACGAATAGCTTCCCGAAGTGTTGTGCAAATCCAGGACGACTGGTGTCAGTTCGGAATCGAGAACGGCCTCGATGAGGGTTCCAGCTTCTGCGAGCGAATTGCATTTCTTCTGCACGAACGTTTCTCGTTCGGGAAGGGGACGCAGTTTGAACGTCGCCTCGACAACCACGCCGAGACTGCCCTGTCCGCCAACAAATATTTTCGCGAGATCGTAGCCGGCGACATTCTTTACGACTTTGCCACCGGGCGCGATGAGTCGACCGTCCGCGAGCACGGCTTTCATCCCGATTAAATAATCGCCGATCGTTCCATACCCGAAGCGGCGCGGGCCGCTGGAGTTGGCCGAGAGCAAATTGCCAATCGTCAAAGTTTCCGGATGCGGCGGATCAATCGGCAGCCATTGACCGCGTTGGCGCAGTTCATTTTGAAAGGCCACCAAAGTCATTCCGGCTTCGACGGTGGCCGTCATGTCCTCGGCCTTGTGTTCGAGCACGCGGTTCAGGGCAGCGAGATCAACGGAGGAAATCTTTTCTCCGCGCGTATTTGCGCAGGCGAGAAGTTCGCTGAGTTCGGCTATGGTGTTCGGTTTTAATTCCATCCGTGTTGATCCCTATTCTACGCCGAAATCTGCTTTTTCCCTGCGAAATCGCCGCACCGTTTTGAACCGGGAAACATCTTGTGCGGATTACATCGCGTCTCCGGATCGAACACCCGACGCAGCATCTTCATCGCATCGAGTGTTTCTTTCGAAAATTGTTTGGCCATGAAATCAATCTTCTCCACGCCGATGCCGTGTTCGCCGGTAGCGCTGCCGCCCAGTTCGATGCAGCGTTCCAAAATATCGTTGCCCGCCGCGACGGCGTTCTTTACCTGCTGCGGATCGCGTTCATCGTAAAGAATCAGCGGATGAATATTTCCGTCGCCGGCGTGAAAAACATTGGGGATGCGCAATCCATATTTATCACTCGTCTGGCGAATGAAGCGCATGATCTCCGGAAGTTGCGAACGCGGGACGACGCCATCCTGCGTCAGGAAATTCGGACTGAGCCGTCCAATCGCACCGAAGGCGCGCTTCCTCGATTTCCATAGATCCATCCGCTCCTGCTCGCTCTTGGCGATGCGCACTTCGCGGGCCTTATTCTTTTTGCAAATCTCCACGACTCGATCCGCTTGTTTATCCAGACCGGCGGCGAGTCCATCGAGTTCAACAATCAACACTGCGCCGGCATCGAGTGGAAAACCAAAATGATATGCCGCCTCGACCGCTTGCGTGATCATCTGATCCATCATTTCCATCGCGCCGGGAACAATGCCCGCGGCGATGATATCGCTCACGGTCTGGCTCGCTTCATCGACGCTTTCGAAAATACCGAGGAGAGTCTTATAGGCTTGTGGTGCTTTGATTAGCTTCACCAGCACGCGCGTGACGATGCCGAACATGCCTTCGCATCCGATGACCGCGCCGCGCAAATCATAGCCTGGAACATCTTCACTGCCGTCCGGACGTGTCCCGAGCCAGACGATTTCGCCGTCAGGAAAAACAATTTCAAAGCCGAGCACGTGATTGGTCGTCACGCCGCGTTTCAAGGTGTGCGGGCCGCCGGAGTTCATCGCGACATTGCCGCCGATCGTGCAGGCGGATTGGCTCGAAGGATCGGGCGCGTAAAGAAACCCTTTTTGCTTTGCGGCGTTGGTGACCCAGGCGTTGACGCAACCAGCTTCGACGAGAGCGCGGCGATTCCGAAAATCGATGTCGAGGACGCGATTCATCCGCGAGAGGCAGATCATGACGCCGCCGGTGACGGCTAAAACCGAACCGCTCAGGCTGGTTCCTGCGCCACGCGGGATAATCGGAAGTTTTTCCTGCGCACAGATCTTTACAACCTGGGAAATTTGATCCGTGGAGCGTGGGAGGAGGACGACGTTCGGGAGATTCTTTTCGAGCGTATAGGCGTCGCACTCGTAAACGAGTAGTTCCTGTTCGCCATAAACGACGTTTTCTTTCCCAACAATAGCCATGAACGCGTCGACGATTCGAGGCGAGAGGCTCGTTTTCCCTTCGGGGTGCACGGACAAACGGTATTAAAAGGCGGGAGGACTTGTCGAGGGCTGTTTACTTTCTAAGAACATAAGGCGAGTTGCCCAGGAAGGTCTGATGTTCCGTTGGAAATCCGATGCCTATAGGCAAAGTGATTTTTTGGTCAGGCCAAATTCGAGAATCCAAATCTTCAGCTTTTCAATCCAGGCTCGTTGAGCGGTTTCGTTTGCGCTTGAAAATCATATTTCGGGCAAGCCAAAGGGAAAGGCCAAAGACACCGCCTGTCCCTGCCAGAAGTGAACCAATTGAATTGCTCTCTTCCTCCTCATCTGTGTCAAAACGCGGTAAACTTACTGTCCAGTCCCTGATTAGCTTAATGCCACTGTTATCGAGAATTGAGCTGCCGAGGGGTGGCATGCGGCCAAAATCTTTCCTGTGCATGCGGCTCAATTGGTCTATTGCCAAGAGTCTGCTGGCGATCGAGCTGCTGTTCGTCATCGAGGTGTCGAAGCGCGCATCCCAATTCCCAAAGCCCCAGTCTACACCTTGATGGCAATGGGCGCAGTTGGCCGCAAGATAGGAACGGGCACGAAATGCCAAACTATTGTTTGTGTCCGAAAGACTGGCCAGGGTTGGCAGCAAACGGAGGTCGGTAACACGTTTTAAAAAATAACCGGCGTCGCTAAGAGCTTCGAGTTGGTTCACAGAGTTACTGCCGCACCAGATATTCCGGTTGAGTTGCTGAGTATTGAACCCCAGGGCAAAACCAGAATGCCGGGTGTGGCAAGTGAGGCACTGCGTCCGGCTCGGATAGATCCATTGCTGAGTTTTGATTACATCGCCTGCAGTAATCAAAATATCTTTCGTCATTCCAGCATCAGGAACCAGGAACGCATTGGTTTGCGTATCATCCCAGAAGTAAGAAAGCCCATAGGCACCATCATCGGTCATCACCAGAAAACGAGTTTCTATTTTGCGTTTGGATGATGGATCGCCCGCGATTGTTTCCAGATCAAAATGTTTTATGAAGGTCGTGCCGTTTGGGAATTGCCAATTCTCCCTGGCTTTGAAGTCGATAGTTTTGGAGGCTGGCACCATAAACCATCGCCTCTTTTCCGCGTTATCGCTCCAAAACGGAACGGTAACATCGTATGGCTCAATTCCCGGATGGGTGATGAGGTTGGTCAAATCAGTAAATGCTCCGGTTTCGCTGAGGAGAGAAGGTATTGGCTGAGCGGTCGGGGCGGTTCTGTGTGTGAGTCGGCGAAGCGTCCCGTCAGCAATGGCGAGGAGAATATCGCCTGACTGCGGATCAATTCCAAAGCAAGTCGTCGACGGGTAGTTGCAAAGTTCTCGGACACCCGATGTGACGCCATTTGTATAATGTAAGCCCCAGATTCTCCCACTGACGTAATCCCCGAAAACATACGACCCATACAAGTCAGGATTTTGCGAGCCCCGGTAAACGACGCCACCTACGATCGCGAGCCCCAACTTATGCTCATAGGCGTAAATGGGGGACTCAAACAGAACGTTTGTGCTGGGGCCTTCGGCGAGATTCCACCCATAGTTTTTCCCCTTTTTTATAATATTAACCTCTTCCCAGATCCCCTGACCCACATCGCCACAATATAAATCTCCCGTTAGAGAATCGAAAGAGAAACGCCAGGGGTTACGAAGGCCCGATGCCCAAAATTCTGTTCTCACGGGTGGCACTCCCTTAAACATTGTTCCGATGAATGGGTTGTCTGCCGGCACGCGATAATTTGTCGACACACCGAGTCCTGGATTAGGCGCGAGATTTCCCGGTTTACGGTCTACATCAATTCGAAGTATTCCTGAAAAAAAAGTGAACAGTTCTTGTGCTCGTGAAAAAGGATCTCCGAGTGAGATGTATAAATATCCGTCAGGCCCAAAATGGAGATCGCCCGCATTGTGGTTAACGGTTGTGTCTGGTTGAAAAAGAATTTCCGTGTAGGAACCAGGCAGCGCCTTGTTCGGGTTTTTCGGATCCACTGAAAACCGGGCGATGCAGTCTCGCCCGCCGTCAGTAGCGCTGGTAAAAAAAACGTAGAGAAATCCATTCGTGCGATAACCGGGATGGAAGGCCAAACCCAAAAGGCCGGATTCCATCGTTTTATGGCTGACTCGATCGGTTAAATCCAGAAATACGGAGCGATTAGGGGCCTTTAAATTTGTAATGACGCAGATGGAACCCGTTCTTTCCAAGACAAACAATCGATCGGTCTCTCCCATCGGGGAGGCTATCGCGACCGGGCTATCAAACTTCAGACCGGGAAAAGCCGGCAGCGTCGTGTAATCCAATGAATCCAGCGAATCGGGCAGCCGCAGGGAATTGTTGTTCGTGCGGCTTAGGCATGGGGCAGCGACTCCCAAGGTCAAACTCAGAAAACAGAGGGAAAACAGGGCAGATAAGACCCGAACCATTACAATCCTTATGAATCAACCACGGATCAATGTCAGTAATTTTGTCTTTTTCCCAGAAACTGGCTTTTCGAGTCCGAAACTTTATTGGTCCAAACACCCCGTTCTGAGCCGGTTTGACACGCGAAAAGGTTGGTGCAATTCTCGCGCCATGAATGGACGAGGTTTTTTTCTTCTGGCGGGTTTGTCTTCACTCTTGAGCTTCAGCGCGATGGCTGATGATTGGCCCCAATGGCGTGGACCGAATCGTGATGGGATTTCGCAGGAAAAAGGCTGGGCGACGCAATGGCCGGCGGAAGGTCCCAAACAGATTTGGAAAGCGGGCGTTGGAGTCGGCTACTCCTCGATGTCGGTCGCCAAAGATCGCGTCTTCACCATGGGCAATGTCGAGGAGGTGGACAATGTTTATTGCCTCGATGCGAAAACCGGCAAGGAACTGTGGAAACATTCCTATCCCTGTTCCTCCAAAGATCCCAATGGCTATCCAGGACCACGTTGCACGCCCACGGTCGATGGGAAGTTCGTCTACACCGTGAGCCGCGACGGCCAGTTGTTTTGCCTCAAAGTTTCCGACGGCAATGTCGTTTGGAAAAAGAATTATAAAACGGACTACGACGCGAAAGTGCCGCAATGGGGTTTCTCGACGTCGCCGCTCGTTGAGAAGAACATGCTCATCGTCGAGATTGGATCTTCTGGCGCCTCTGTGGTGGCTTTCGACAAAACGTCAGGCAAAGAACTCTGGAAGTCTGGCGACGACAAAGTCGGCTACTCATCACCCGTGGCGTTCAACTGGAAAGGCCAACGGGACCTGGCCATCCTGAGTGCGAACGGCATTGTCGGCCGTAGTGCGAAAGACGGACATGAACTCTGGCGGCATGAGTGGAAAACAATGTATGACGTGAACGCCGCGACACCGATCGTGAGCGATGATAAAGTATTTATCTCCTCCGGTTACAACGCCGGTTGTGCGCTGGTTCAGTTCTCGACGACTCCTCCCAAGGTTGTCTGGCAAAACAAAGAGATGCGTAACCACGTGAATTCCTGCGTCCTCTGGAAAGGTTTTCTCTATGGCTTCGACGAAAAAGAGTTGAAGTGCATCGAGTTCGGCACCGGAACCGTCAAGTGGAGTGAAGGGATCTTTGGCAAGGGCTCGGTCATCGTGGCGAACGGCAAATTGATTATTTACAGTGACAACGGGCGTCTCGCCACCGCTGAGGCAACGTCGAATGGCTATAAAGAAATTTCGACCGCGCAGGTGCTCGGCGGTAAAACAACGTTGAGCCTGCCGGTGCTGGCGAATGGAAGAATTTATTGTCGCAGCCTCGAAAACCTCATTGCCTTGGACGTCGCGGGTAAATAGTCTCGGCTCACTCAAAACATGAAATCAATTGCCTTCTCAATAGTATTTGCTTGCGCTCTGTCGTTGCTTGTTGGTTGTGCGTCGTCAGGGAACGCAGAACAGAAATCAGGCTGGACCACGTTGTTCGACGGTTCTTCGACCGAGGCCTTTCGCGCCTATAAAAAGGAGTCGTTCCCGAATAACAGTTGGAAAATTGAGAATGGAACGTTGAAAACGATTCCCGGCAAGGATGGCGTCGATATCATCACCAAAGATGAGTTTCAGGATTTCGAACTCAGCCTCGAATGGAAGATTTCTCCCGGCGGTAACAGCGGCGTGATTTATCGCGTGACCGAAGATTTCGATCGCTCGTGGAATACCGGCCCGGAAATGCAGGTGCTCGACGACACGAAGCATAACGATGGCAAGAACCCGAAGACATCCGCGGGCGCGCTCTACGCTCTGATCCCGCCAACAAACAAGACGTTGAAACCCGTCGGCGAATGGAATCAGGCCCGGCTCGTCATTAAAAACAATCACGTTGAACATTGGTTGAACGGCTCCAAAGTCGTCGAATACCAATGGGGTAGTCCGGAAGTGCAGAAGTTAATCGCCGAGAGCAAATTCAAAGACCAACCGCGCTTTGCCAGGAACAACTCCGGCCATATCGTTCTGCAACATCATCACGACGAAGTCTGGTATCGGAACGTCAAAATTCGTCGCCTCTAATTTCATCCATTACGCTCAATGAATATGAAAGCCCGCTTCTGCAGCCTGACGCTTTGTTTCGCCTTTACAGCCTTTGGCATTGGCGCTGAGAAGGCGGCCGATTGGAAACCGTTGTTCGATGGCAAAACGACGAAGGGATGGCGCAGTTTCAAGAGCCCGGAGTTTCCCAAGGAAGGCTGGGTGATCGAAGACAAGGTATTGCATCATCTTCCCAAAGGCGGCGGCGGAGACATCATCACGGATGAGTCATTCGATGAATTTGATCTGAGTTTCGAATGGAAGATCGCCAAAGGCGCGAACAGCGGATTGAAGTATTTTATTCTGACGGAAAGAGGTCAGGCGATTGGTCACGAATATCAATTGATCGATGATGATAATCATCCGGATGCCAAGAACGGGACCAAACGCGGAACGGCTTCTTTTTATGATGTGATCCCCGCGCAGGAGGATGTGCATCCGAGACCAGTCGGCGAATGGAACCAATCACGGATCGTGGTGCATGGGAACCACGTTGAACATTGGTTGAACGGTGCCAAGACGGTGCAATACGAACTGGGCAGTGCGGAAACCAAAGCCGCGATCGCCGACAGCAAATTCAAAGCTGTAAAAGGATTCGGCGAGAAGGTGAAGGGTCACATTCTATTGCAAGACCACGGTGACGAAGTCTGGTTCCGCAATATCAAGATGCGTCAGCCGTAGGCGGAGATGGATTAAGCACGGATGGACACGGATTAACACGGACAATAGAAATTCAGGAAGACACTTTCGGCTACTTCAGGGTAAGCAAACCATCTGCGTTTGCCGTTTTCCCTGTTTATCTGTGTAGTCAGAACTAGATAATGGCTGCACCGCTCGCAGATGCTGATCCGTGGTTAAAAACTCACCACACTTGAACTGAATCGGCAGCTAAGATTTTTTCGAGCAGCGCTTTGTAATCTGGTTCGCCCGCGTTCAGATCAACGATCTCGGTTTTTACCTCCGGCAACGCGTTTTCCTTGGCGATCAGTTCGTTCGCGAGTGTGTCCTCGGGCTTCGTCAGGATGTGGAGAAAGGTTCTCATTAGAATCGCACCACGTAATTGCTTTTGGCGGCCAGGCCCGCGAGTTGGTCGTCTGAAATTTCTTCGAACTTCAACGGTGACTCGCCTATCTCGTTTAAAAGCGGCGCACCTTTTTGCACATAGATCGGACGACCGAAGTCGCGCACGATCGGGAGGTAACGGGTGAAATTATCCTCGTCGATAAATTCATCACAAAATTCGCTTAGCGCCAGGACACTTGCGTCGCGAAGATAAACAGTGATGTCCGCTTTCTTCCATGTGCCAACGCCAGCGGCAATACGAATCGCCTCCGCCGGTTTGGGGCTGGTGCGCGGGTCGCCGGTGACAATGAAAAGAACTTGCGGATTCATCAGTTGAAACTCACGAAGCGATCTGTTCCGGCAATGATGTCGTTGACGACGGTTAAACCGGCAAAGGCTGCCTTGTCGCTGAGAGGATAATTGCGACGATGCGCACCGTAAGCGCAAGCGAACAATTTTAATCCGTTCTCCTTCAAATTCTGGACGGCTGAGCTCTCGACCCCCTTCACGGCATCGTCGATGCAGTAAACGTAAACGTCGACTCCCTCGGCGAGGGCGGTCTGGGCCAGATTTATCCCATGCTTGAAATTGGGTTCATCCGGTCGGCAGGAGATCAGGATTCCCAGTTTTTTTCCGCGCAACGACATTTCAGCCAGCGTAAGAGAGTGAAGGGTGGCTGTCAAACAACGGAGGGGAGAAGAAACACCAAAATCCAAAAACCAGAGAAATTTCAAACACCAAGTTTAAAGAGCCTTTAAAATACAGCACGCTGGAACGTGGTTCGAATCCGACTTCAAACCTCAACGAGAAACCTCGAGCTTTGAGAATTAGAAGTTTTTTGGTGTTTGGTCTTTGGATTTTGGCGTTTCCCTCCGCCTCTTATCCGTGTCTATCTGTGTCCATCCGTGGTAAAAAACTGAATTGTTGGTCTCGTAACGGTTGCAATTTTGACGGTTTGATTCAAAAGTTCGTGGCGGCTATGCCGAGCGAAGACCAACCTGATTCGAAACCTGCGGAACAAAGCTGTTCGCTCCCGGGTGATACGACTGGCGAGCATTGGCGCTGGTGTCCGCAGTGCGGGCATGAATTACACAATGAAAAATGCAAGTTGCGCTGTCCGCGCTGCCACTATTTCATGAGTTGTTCGGATTTTGATTGATATGATTTCTTTTCTAAAGGGCAAAGTAGTTGAAGCGCTCCCGACGCAAGTGACCCTCGATGTCAATGGAGTGGGCTACGACGTCCTCATTCCTATTTCGTCCTTCGACAAATTGCCTGCGCCCGGCAAGGAGGTAAAGTTGCTGACTCACCTCGCCATTCGGGAAGATGCGCATGTGCTCTATGGCTTTATGACATCGGCGGAGCGCCAGTTGTTCCGCCTCCTCATAAACAACGTCAGTGGCATCGGGCCAAAGACTGCCCTCAATGTGCTGAGCGGAATGAACCCGACGATGTTTCGTGGCGCGGTCGCGAGTGGTGATTTCAAAGCGCTTTCGCAAATTTCGGGTGTCGGTAAGAAAACCGCGGAACGCATCGTGGTAGAATTGAAAGATAAGATCGGAGCCGTGGGTGGATGGGAAGCCAGCAGCGCAGAACGGGCGCTGTCCGATGGAGATCAAAAGATCAATGACGCGGTTCTTGCGTTACTCGCGCTTGGTTTCAAACAGAACGAAGCCCACGACGGCGTTCGCGCCGCACAAGCTGTCCTTGGGGTCGACGCGTCCGTCGAGACGCTGGTGCGCGCCGCGTTGAAGAAAGGCGGCTAGACTGCGAGCGATGTCCAAACCCAAAGACCAGAAATCCTCCGGGATCGTGGTGCCGCATCCTTTGAAATGGCATCAGCACTTGGCGGCCACGCTGATTTATGCCCTGATGCGCGGAATCGGCGCGACCTGGCGGGTACATTGGGGGGGCAATTCGTCAGGCCTAATGACGAATAAGCAGCGGTCACCCATTATCTTTTGTTCGTGGCACAATCGCCTGGCCCTTTCGATGATGATCAATCGTCACGTCCAGAAAATAGGACCCGGACGCGGATTGGCGGCGATCGTCAGCGCGAGCAAGGACGGCGGAATTGTGGCGCGGATTCTGGAACTGTTCGATTCTCAACCTGTGCGCGGTTCCTCCAGTCGGCGAGGCGCTCAGGCGTTATTGGAGCTAACGACATGGGTGGAACGTGGTCTTGACATTGCCATCACTCCTGACGGTCCACGCGGTCCGTGCTACAAAATTCAGGACGGCATTACTTCGCTGGCGCAGGTGACCGGGCTGGCGATCGTCCCGGTGGGTTG
>JAQGOU010000094.1 GCA_028293445.1 Verrucomicrobiales bacterium
GGCGGCACGGAGCTCAGCAAAAGTCTTTTCTGAATCCTGCAACCCTTCCTCCAACAACGGCCAAAGATTGGTAGTCACACTGACGACCGGCACTCCAGTGGATACCGGGATTTCAAACAACGCCGTCTCTCGCCACGCCACACGCGCAACTCCCGGACTGATCAATCTCATCCCTTGCGGCTCAGGCAAACTGCGAGGAAGGAAATTAACAGCACTCACCACGGCAGGACCGCCGTTGGAAGCCTTCGGTAATGGAGGAATCAGTTCAGCGATGGTTAGTTTTTCGCCCTGCGCCACCAACTGCTTTTTGTAACCTGCCAATCGCCACATCGCCCGGTAACGGACTCCGAACAACAACAATACAATCAACAACAACGCCAATCCGCACGCCGAGGCGATTCTGTGTTCGCTAATCCAATCACGCAGGCCGTGTAGTTTCATCGAGGGTTAGACCGAAGCGATGTTCATTACTCACGGCGGGATACTTCAACACCCGGATTAAACTTGTGTGATCTGCCCGCAGAGAACGGCTCGTTGCGCTCCGGTTGTTTCCGGAAGATTTCCCGGACGTCCATTCACGCGCAACCACGCCAAAAGCGCGAACGCCGCGGGCTCAATCGCCTGCACCGGCCAACCGAGATCAGCGCTCGTCTTCAACTCAACGCTCTTCTTCGGGAAAGCCTCGCTCAACGCTCGACCAATCGCTCGCACCAAAACCGGGTTCGCTGCGCCGCCGCCGGCGAGCACGACGCGATCGGGCGCACTCGGAAGGTGCAGTTTATAATTTAGCGCCACCGAACGCGCCGTGAATTCCGTCAGCGTCGCGACAGCATCGTGATCGCCCAGGGTCCGGAGCTTCTCAAAGATCTCTTTGAAGAACGGTTCACCAAAGAGTTCGCGGCCGGTGCTTTTGGGTGGAGTTTGTTTGAAATAAGGATGACGCAACCAACCCTGCAAAAGCGTTTCGTTCGCTTTGCCGCGCGCGGCTGCCGCCCCATTTTTATCGAAAGCTTTTTTGCCACTGGAGAAATGGCGCATGGCCATATCGATTAAAACATTTGCCGGTCCCGTATCAAACGCCATCACCGACGGCTTCGCTCCCTTGCTCCAGTTCAGTGACGTCACGTTGCTGATCCCGCCGAGATTGTTCACACAGACGTGCTTCCCCTTTTCGCCGAAAACGAATTGATGAAAGATCGTCGCCAGCGGCGCGCCTTGTCCGCCGAGGGCCATGTCGGCGACGCGAAAATTGTTTATTACCGTCGCGCCGAGTTTGGCCGCGAGATACACCGGTTCACCGAGTTGCAGCGTTGCCGGATTTTTCTTCGAAGGATTATGGAACACCGTCTGCCCGTGCAAACCGGCCAGCGTCGGCTTCTTTTTTCCACGGACCGCGTGCTGCGCGTAGAAACGTCCGAGCTCATGATGCAGCTGTGAAAACTCCCAGCTGGGCAATTCACCGCGCGCAGCCGCGTGCAAATCGTTCTGCATCCATTTGGGAAAATCGGCATTCCACAGTTCGACGAGGCGCACCTGGCGTTCGTCGATTTCGCAAAGGGCATAGTCAACACTATCGATGCTGGTGCCCGACATGATCCCAAGGACGAGTTGTTTTTTCATTTCCACTTGGTCGCAGACTATAAATACTCCGCCTTTGCGGCAAACATTTATGAAACAACGGCTCTGGGTCCTGACTTCTCTTTTCATTCTCGCGGCGACGCTGTCGCTGCACGCACAAACCAACGCCGCTTCCTTGGAGGATACCTATAAGGATACGGCCGCGAAACTGATCAGCGCCGCCACGAATTCCAATTTCGCCCATCAACGCCTCGCCGCGTTGTGCGATACGTTCGGACATCGGCTCAGTGGTTCCACGAATCTTGAGAACGCCATCGACTGGGTTCTCGCCGAAATGAAGAAAGATGGATTCGCGAACGTGCGCGGCGAAAAAGTCATGGTGCCGCACTGGGTTCGCGGCGCGGAATCGCTCGAAATAGTTTCACACCGCAATCGCTCACTGAAACTGCTCGGCCTTGGCGGCAGCATCGGCACACCGCCCGAAGGCATCACCGCGGAGGTCCTTGTCGTGGCTAATTTCGAGGACCTGCAGAAACGGGCGGCGGAAGCGAAAGGGAAAATCGTTTTGTTCAATCAACCGTTTACGCGCTACCAGGACACGGTTGTCCTGCGTTACAAGGGTGCCTTCGAAGCCTCGAAAGCAGGCGCAGTGGCCAGCATGATTCGCTCCGTCACACCTTATTCCATGCAGACGCCTCACACCGGAACGATGGGCCACTACGATACGAACGTTGCAGCGATTCCGCATTGCGCCATCACGGTGGAAGACACGGAGTTCATGCAACGCGCGCAGGACCGTGGCGAAAAGATTGTCGTGAAACTGAAGATGTCGGCCAAGGAATTACCGGACGCTCCCTCGCGGAACATCATCGCAGAACTCGTCGGGAGTGAGAAACCAGACGAAGTCGTCGTGCTCGGTGGGCACATCGATTCGTGGGATGTCGGCCAGGGAGCGATGGACGACGGCGGCGGATGCATCGCAGCGTGGGAAGCAGTGCGCCTCATGAAAAAGCTCGGACTCAAACCGCGTCGCACCGTCCGAGTGGTGTTGTGGACGAACGAAGAAAACGGCGGCAAAGGAGCGCGCGCTTATCACGAAGAACACAAGAGTGAGATGGCCAAGCACGTCCTCGCCATCGAATGTGACGACGGCACCTTCAAGCCAACCGGCTTCGCTTTCTCCGGCAGTCAAAAAGCTGCCGACATGGTTCTGGATATCGTTCAGTTATTGAAACCGATCAATGCGAACCAGATTCTCTGGGGCGCAGGCGGCGCCGACATTTCGAAGATGCAACCCGACGGCGTCCCGATGATGGATCTCGCCGACAACATGGAACGGTACTTCTGGTACCACCACACCGAAGCCGACACCGTCGATAAAGTGGACTCCCACGAACTAAACCTCTGCACGGCGACGGTGGCGGTAATGGCCTATGTCGTCGCGGACATGCCGGAGATGTTGCCGAGGTAGTTACCAACCACACCCTCTAGTTGCCTGACTGGATTAGGACCGAAATGAAATCAACAATTTACCCGGCCATTGTCCTCGTTCTCATAGTTATCATCCTTCAGACCTGCATCCGGATTGAAATAGCGAATGTGCAGGCTGGAAATATCTTGCCGCGTGATATGCCGACTCATGGCAACAGGAAATGGCGTGGAACGAGTGATTTCGGTCTGAGAAAAATGCTTGAACTTGATTATCGCGTTGAAAACGACTTGCTTTGGGATCAATCGATTCCTCCCGTCGGTCTTGCAGAAATAGAACGGAAGTTTTCGCTTAAAGCGCCTCGTTCGCGGGCCGAAGGGCACCTGCTTTCCTTAGTAGGCGGCTGGGGCCTGTTACAATATCCGTTGTCTATCGTCCTGGGAATCCTCGGCCTTACGATGGCTTTGTCTTCAGTAGTTAAAGGACGGATGTTTTATGCATCCGCGGGCGTTATTGGTGCGACCTGTTTCGGAGTCGCACTGTATCGGAGTTACTTTACAAGCTTGGGCTGGTGACGAGTGTCGTCGCCGATACGCCGGAGACTTTGCCGAGGTAAGTGTGCCAAATTGGCACACTTTTTCGAGCATCAGGGGAAGTGACGCGTGGCGGGCGGATTTTGGCGTTAAAAGTTCCTTCTGCACGAAAATCTGGCCTCATTTATCCGCAATAAATGTCTCCCGCCAAAAATTCCACGTCATTTATCCGGAATAAATGGCGTCCGCCGATAATTTGGCTTCATTTATTCCGGATAAATCACGTCCGCTGATTTTCCGACGGCATTTATTCCCAATAATTGTCGTCCGCCGATTTTCCAACGTCATTTATTGCCAATAAATCACGTCCGCCGATCGGCGGTCCTCTTTTATCCCGGATAAATGACGTCCGCCAATAATTTGGCGTCATTTATTCCCAATAATTGTCGTCCGCCGATTTTCCGACGCCATTTATTGCCAATAAATCACGTCCGCCGATCGGCGGACGACATTTATTGGCAATAAATTTGGTCCGCCACGGCGCTTACCAACTCTCGCTGAATGCTTTATAGAGAAATCTGCCCCGGCCGTGAGCAATGTTTCCGCCAGTATTCGTCGAACCACCGCATTGGTCGCCAACTGTGCCAAATTGGCACACTTTGAGGATAAACGAGGGTCGAGGCCGTGACGTATTGAGAGATTTTCAACAAGGAGCTTAAGGCCTGTCGCCCTGCCAGGTTTACTGGTGGGTATCGGTCGTTTTCGGCTCTGCGGCGATCGCTGCCTCGATTTTCTTGATCGCTTCTTTTGCACTCATGGTAGCGGGGGAATCATCCACCTGCTCCTTCAGTTTAGGAAGGGCCGCTTTGGCTTTGGCACCATAACGGCCGAGCGTCCCCGCCGCGAAGCCGGCCACGTGTTTCCGAGGATCTCGCAATAACCGAATGAGAGCGGGGACAGCAATATCTGGATCAGTATGAATTTCCCCAAGTGCCCAAACCGATGAGTAAGCCACATTTTCGTCCTTACCCCTGCTCATCTTGAGCAAATACGGAACCATGTTGGTCGCTGCCGCGGGATGCTGGCCCAAAGACCAGATCGCGCACATGCTACCCCAGCTATTGGTGATCCGCACACAATTGGTAAGAAGAGAGATGCCTTTCGGCCCTATGCCACCGAGAATAAAGGCAGCCTCCTTCGCGGAATTTTCGCTGCCGCCTGGCGTCATGAGAAGTTTTACCAGATCATTCGTTGCGGACTCCGTGAGCGGACCCAGAGATTCAAGCGCCAACGCCGCTCTCCACCGCGTTTTCTCGGCCGGGCTGACGGGCGTTTGGAGAAATGCATTCTTCGCGCTTTTCTTACTCTCGATATACCTGAGAAGTTCCTGCTTCTTCGTGTAAAAGAAACTGTCGTCCGTGTGAAGCTCTTGCAGCAAAAAAGGAAGCCCATTCGTTCCGATGGCGCGAATTGCTTCCACCGCTTCCAGTTGTTTTGCGGTTTTCTGGGGCAAAGGCGACCATTCGACCCCTCGGACTTTGCTGCCGCCATCCATTTCTTCGACCCACTGGCTCAGGCTTCGCCCGCGATAGGACAGTGGGTCGGATCGTTTCGGAAGCAGCCAGAAAATGAGACCGACAAGCGCGAGGAGGATCAGTGTTACCGCAATCCTGAAGATGAATTTAGTTTTTCCGTCAGACACTGGGGTGATGCTGAGAGAAAATGGAATGGTTGGCGAAGATATTCTTTAGCTCCACGTGAGAATGCTCACCACCATTATCTATCGCACTGTTAATTGATTCGTGAGGCTGGCGACGTGATCACTTGAGGGACGCTTTTGTTTTCTCTGCCATCCTGATAGAAAGTTCGATGTCTCCGATGGCCAGTTCGACCTCACCCGCAATCGCCGTGTCACTGAGAAATTCATTCAATTCCGGAAGAGCCTCTTTTGCCTCGGCTCCATGCCTCCTCAAGGCCATTGCGGCGAAGGCACGCACATTCGATCTCGGATCATGTAACGACGCCAGCAAAGCGGGAACGACTTTGCGGGGATGACCATGAATTTCTCCAAGCACCCAGATGGATGAGTAGGCATAATTTAAATTGGTGTGCGCGGTTAGAGCAGCCAGAAAAGAAATCAGATTGGTTGCTCGCGTAGGATGTTGTCCCAAAGACCAAAGCGCACAGGTCACCGCCCAATCCGTGCCGGCCTGCACTGCGTTCGTAAGAATCGAAATTCCTTTCGGCCCCATTCCACCCAAAACGTATGCCGCCTCTTTGCCGGAACCAGTCATGGAATTTTCCGTGATAAGAATCTTCTCCAACTCTGGGGCTGATGGCTCAGCGAGGGGTCCAAGCGCCTCGAGAGCCAACGCCGATTTCCAACGGGTCAACTGAGCGGGACTCATGAGATGTTCGCGCGTGCTCTTGAGATAATCTAAAAGTTCCTCCTTCTTGTCGTAGAAGAAACTGTCGGTCACATAAAGTCCCTTCAGTAAAGAAGGAATCGCATTGGTACCGATGGCGCGAATCGCTTCGGCCGCTTCCAGTTGTTCCGCCGTTTTCTTCGGCAACGTCGACCATTGAACTCCCCATTGCGCTGTTCCGTCGTCGAGCTGATCGAGCCATTGGCTAAGACTTCGCCCGTGATAGGAAGGTTCGTTGGATTTCGAACGCAGCCACAGGATTATAAGCGCCACCGAAAGAACGACCAGCGCCGCGATCCTGAATATCAATTTGGTTTTACCGGAAGACACAGGCGCGATGCTGGGAGATGCGGTAAGCGTTGGCGAAGAAAATCTTTCGTCTCGTTGAATGTCTCACACGGCCTGCCCGGCTTACGCCCCCGGATAAAATCCTTCACTGAGCAGCACATTGAGTTCGTGCACCGCCATCGAAAGATCAGCGAAGGTGTCAGCCCGTTCTTCTTCAAAGCCGGAGGAGTCCATTTGCTTTTTCACCCGTTGAAACCGTTTGCTGAGCGCGAGCGTTTCTTCGGTGTCACCGAGATCGCGCAACAGTTGGCGAACTTTCTCGGCCCGTTGATGCGCGGTGCGAACTACCTTACGCGCCGCCGTGAATTCGGTTTTGCCGGCAAGAACGCTTTTGAGCAAGGCGCATTCGAAGTCACGACAATGCTTCGGACGTAACGCGTAGATCTTGCACTGACAATCCTGAAAGGCAGCGCACGGCTGTGGGAAAACGGTCTTCCCTCCACGCAAGCGCAACGGCAGACCATTCGCCTTCAATCCGCCCGGGGCATCGCCACGCTGCAATTGCACATCGGCAAAGATCACGCCGTTGCAACACATGCCGCAGGAGAGGCAAAGCTTTTCGGCCATGGAAGGTTCGTTGCTCATGTTGGAATACATATTCTAAAACGGAACGAAGCAATTGAAACCACGAATTCACACGAATCAACCCAGGGCGGTGGAACCGCATTCTAACGGACCGCGGCTGTGTCGCAGACCAGCCGCAGCAGGTGAATAAAGAACACGCTCTCGAAATATCTATATCGTTGGCATGGCAACCCGCTGCGCCTGGTGCTTTGCACACAGGCGCGGTCCAAAGAATCTTGTTCAATTTGCGCGATTGCTAAGCATTGTAGTACGAATGCAAGGAAGAGTTTTCCTCTTCAGTTCTTATTCGTGTGCCTTCGTGTCCATTCGTGGTTTCTTTCAGATGGTTTGCAAATGCTCGCGGTAGATTTGGTTTGTCACCGCTCATTGGACGTCGCATTCTCACGGCGGTCGAAATGAGTTCCCTGCTGACACCTGAATTGCTCCGGCGCCTTGAACAGTTCCAACTCCTGGCATCCCGTCGCGCGAAAAGCTCATCCAAAGGCGAACGCCGCAGCCGTGCCCGCGGGCAGTCCGTCGAATTCGCTGACCACCGCAATTACGTTCCCGGCGATGACTTCCGCTACCTCGATTGGAATCTCTACGGTCGGCTCGATAAACTTTTTCTCAAACTCTACGAAGAAGAACGCGAATTGCCGGTCCGCATTTTTCTGGATGCGAGCGAATCAATGGCGTTCGGAACCCCGCGCAAATTTGATTTCGCCCGACAAGTAGCCGCCGCGATTGGTTACGTCGCCTTGTGCGGCTTCGATCGCGTCACGATCTATACCTTTCCTGATAACGCCGAAGATGCGGTCGCTCGCGGCGCGTTGCGTTCCGTGCGCAGCCGAAAAGCAGCGCTGCCATTCTTCCAAAACATTTCCAAGCTCACGGCCAAAGGCAGCGCGGATTTCAACGACTCCCTCCGTCGCGGCGCGATTCAAGCACGTCAGGCGGGACTCGCCATTGTGCTCAGTGATTTCCTCGATCCACGCGGCTATGAATCGGGACTCAGCGCTCTGGTCGCACGCGGCTTTCACGTGAACGCGGTGCAGATTCTTTCTCCCGAAGAGATGGACCCGAGCACTTATGGCGATATGCGCTTCATCGATTCCGAAACCGGATCGACGCAGGAAGTCACGTTCGGCAAATATCGTCTGAAGGCCTACCAGCAAAGTGTGCACAATTATTGCCAACGGCTCCGCGAATATTGTTCCGGCCGCGGCATGAGCTTTTTCAGCGTCCGCTCCGATACTTCACTCGAAGATCTTCTTTTGAAACAACTGCGCTCGGCCGAAGTGTGGGGTTGATACTTTAGGGATTCAAAGCGTTACCGGAGAAGAGTAACGGCATCACCAGCAACCGCACTGCAAATAAAAACCGCACCGAAATGAAAAAGAAAGCGGCCCGGAAACTTGTGACGAATGAGAATTGTCTGACACTGACGCAGAAGAAAAAGGCGAAACAAATATGAACACGACGAAAGGACTGTTTCAGATTACTCATATCGTAGTGGCGCTCGCATTAATCGCCTTCGATACCAAAGCTGGTATTGAGATCACGAATGGTCGGATCGCTTCGACTTCTTGCCTGTTATTTCTATCGTCAGCCCAAGAGAAGGAGGCTGAGAAAAATAAAGCCGTGACGCTCACGCAAAACCAAATTGTCTATCTCGTTGTGGCGTCGCGCCTTGATCATTGCACCCGCACGACAATCACAAATGTTAAAGTCCTTTCCTTGGAGGAAGCACGACTCACAGACACCAAGGATCTTCTTAATACTTCGGTCAGGTTAACAAACGACGTGATTGATGTTCCGTTTTGCTTCCTTGGACGCGATTTGGCCGAACGCGACAAGTTAAGAAAAACCCTTCTCTATACGGAAACTTCATCATCAACAGTGGACGATTCTGTGCAGGAAGATCGGAAAACTCTTTGGTTTGAACTTCGACATCGAATCACTGGATTGCTTTGCCAATACTATGCCCTGCATCCCGAACGGTTCCATAACGTTGGCAAAGATGAAGAGATTGAAATTGATGGTTTTGCCGACTTCGTCGCGGCTGATGGGATCTTTGAACCAAAAGTCGGTGGTTACCAAATTCACAAAAGTAAGATTTACGACCCGTGGGGTGAACCGGTTCACTTCGTCAAAAATCGCAACGGGGACGGGACCATCACAGCGCGAGGGTTTCAACACATTATCATGCGTCAGGAGGTGGATACTCCAGAAAACTGTCGGAACGAAAAAGAACAGCTTGGGGTGTGCAAACATAGCTCCAAAGGATTCGAAGATGCCCCAAACGATTGTATTTACGTAGACGTTTTCTATGAAGCGGCTTGGATCAAAGAGAAACGGACAAAAACGGCACCGAAGAAAAAATAACCGCTTCTAGCTTTGAGACGACGAGCAACTCTGATCGCCTTTCAGCGGCTCAACGACCCGCCAGAACATAGCCCAGTGGCTGAGCGGAGCGATGCCCTGGGTTAGCGAACGACAAACATATGGCGCCCTGAAAGGGCGAGAAAGTCTCCAACGCACCTCGAAAGCACCTACCGCACGTCAACTCGAATAGAACCTTCCCTGATTGAGCGAAACGGCGATCTCTCCTAATCATCCTTAACACGGAGGGGACCGGCGGTATCGAACTGCCAGACTATGGAATCCAACAGGATGCGGAGTGACTTTGGGGCGAAGGATGCTCATCCCAAACTCGATTTCCTGCGTACTTATGTTTTTTCCACCGACCACAAAATCATTGGGCTTCAATATGGAATCACCGCGCTTCTGTTTCTGCTCGGCGGATTTTTTCTGATGATGCTGATGCGATGGCAACTCGCTTATCCAACAAAACCGATCCCGGTCTTTGGATCTCTGCTCGCAAAAACATTTGGCAAGTTTGCCAGCAACGGAGTGGTGTCGCCGGAGTTGTATTATTCTTTTGCCACCATGCACGGGACGATCATGGTCTTTCTCGGAGTGGTTCCGCTCGGCTTCGCTGCCTTCGGAAATTATTTGGGGCCGCTGCAGATTGGCGCGCCGGACATGGCTTTGCCTCGCGTCAATATGTTGAGCTATCAAGCGTATTTCATTGGCGGCGTGATTCTCCTGA
>JAQGOU010000141.1 GCA_028293445.1 Verrucomicrobiales bacterium
ACCATTTCATCAATTGATTGAAGCTCTTGAACTTCTCCGTGGCTTGCGCGGCTTTGTTGCCGTCGATCAAGCCAGAGATGATTTCCGAAGGAGCCGTCTTCAATTCGCCGGCGTAAACTGTTCCAGCGGTTCCATCGATCGAAAGGAAATCCCCTTCTTTATAGACCACGCCGCCGACCGTGAGGGTCTTCTTGTCGTAGTTCACTTCCAACGCCGCGGCGCCGCAGATGCAAACTTTACCCATCTGACGAGCGACCAGCGCTGCGTGTGAGCTGACGCCACCACGAGCCGTGAGAATACCTTCAGCTGCGATCATGCCGCGCAAATCTTCCGGAGACGTTTCGACGCGCACGAGGAGAACCTTCTCGCCCTTTTCAGCAGCGATGACGGAACGATCGGCATTGAAATAGATCTTACCGGAAGCCGCGCCAGGACCGGCGGGCAAACCAGTGGCAATCGATTTCGCCTTCTTCACGTCAGCGAGGTCGAACACGGGCGCGAGCAATTGATCGAGCTGATCGGCTGGATTACGCATCACAGCGGTTTCGGCATCGATCAGTTTTTCTTTCACCATGTCCATCGAGAACTTCAAGGCCGCCATCGCGGTGCGCTTGCCGTTACGCGTCTGGAGCATGAACAGCTTGCCTTCTTGAATCGTGAATTCGACGTCTTGCACGTCTTTGAAATGTTTTTCGAGCTTCTTGCGGACTTCGAGTAATTCCGCATACGACTTCGGCATCACGTCCTTCAACTTCAATACCGGCTCCGGCGTACGAACACCAGCGACGACATCTTCGCCCTGGGCATTGATGAGAAATTCGCCGTAGAATTCGTTGGCACCATTGGCCGGATTGCGGGTGAAAGCCACACCGGAACCGGACGACTCGCCCGTGTTACCATAGACCATCGCCTGCACATTCACGGCCGTTCCCCAATCCGTCGGGATATTATATTTGCGGCGATACACGTTCGCGCGATCGTTCATCCAGGAACCAAACACAGCGCCAGCGGCGCCACGGAGCTGATCCCACGGATCGTTCGGAAAACCTTTACCAGTGCGGTCTTTGACGAGCGCCTTGAAACGCTTCACCAACTCTTGCTGGTCAGCGGCGGTCAATTCACTGTCCACGATATCCTTGTGATAGGTGGCATGTTTGAATTCATGAATGATCGTTTCGAACGGTTCATGATCTTCCCCTTCGCGCTTCTGCACACCGAGGACGACGTCGCCATACATCTGGATGAAGCGGCGGTAGCAATCCCAGGCGAAACGTTCGTTCTTCGTCGCCGCAGCGAGGGAGAGAACCGTCGTGTCATTCAGACCGAGATTCAAAATCGTATCCATCATGCCGGGCATGGAATCACGCGCGCCGGAGCGCACGGCCACGAGCAACGGCATGCCAGAAGCATTACCGAATTTGCAGCCCATGATCTTTTCCATATTCGCGACGCCTGCCTGCATCTGCGATTGGAGTTCTTTTGGATAGGTGCGTTTGTTTGCATAGTAATAGGTGCAAACTTCTGTGGTGATGGTGAATCCGGGAGGGACCGGGAGACCAATGCGCGTCATTTCTGCGAGATTTGCGCCTTTACCACCGAGCAGCGGCTTCATTGTGCCATCGCCATCGGCTTTCTTATTTCCAAAAGAGTAAACGTATTTTTTCGATTTGTTTAATGACATATTCAGATTTAGAGCTGGTTAAACGCTCTGCAAACGGGGTGCGAATATAGCGAACCTCAAAAATGCGAGTCAATTGCGTTTGCGGGAAAGTTCTTGGTCACCATCCACCGGAATCCCCGCCATTTTTCATTTTGCGTGGCGTAAAACCACTCTCGAGCGTGCCTTCGCAGGCTGTGCTTGAGCGTTAAATACGTGTAGTGCCTATAGCGTTTTGCGGTGCTTCATGGTGATGTTTCCGTGAGACGTTGGATAAAGGGGAACTCATGCGAAAGTTCATTTTACTAGCGGTATTGCTCGCGAGCGAAATGATGTTGTCCGCGTATTCGGATTCCAACCTTTCGGGCACCAACGCCTTGACAGCCGAACAGCGTCGATGGATTGCTGAACATCCAAAAATTCGCGTTGGAATAACTCCAGACTGGGCACCGTTTTCCTATTGGGCCGCTCATGGCACGCCTGCTGGGATTGATGTCGACTTGCTTAACGTCATTGCCCGGCGAACGGGTTTGCGTTTTGAAATTGTAGCCACCGATTCGTGGGACGAAACATTGAAGCTGGCAAAAGACAGGAAAATAGATTTAACCACGGGCACCGCACAAACATCCGACAGAGAAAGGCTCTTTCACTTTACCCGCGCGTATTACGAGTCACCCGTCGTAATTGTTTCGCGGGAGCACGATTTGCGATTTTACGATGTCTCGGCCTTGCGAGGCGCAATTATCGCCACGCCACGAGATCATGTCACGACCACCGAACTGTTACATCGCTTGCCAAACGCGCACTTTATTCAAGCCGATACGCTGCTCGACTGTTTCAAACTCGTTGCCCAGAAAAAGGCAGACGCAACGGTTGCAAACATGGTTGCGACCAGCCGCTACCTAAATGACTACCCGCAATTGAACCTCGTCATCTGCGGGGTCACTGGATACCAATTTCCACTTCGCCTCGCGGTGCGCCGTGAAGCGCCCGCTTTGGTTTCAATTCTCGACAAGGCTTTGGCATCGATCTCCGACGAGGAGCTTGACGATATCACCAGTCGCTATCTCCCCTCCGGCCTTCAGGCTTCCAAACGAGGTGCAGTCTGGCACCGACGATGGTGGGAGCTCGTCATTGTAGGGATCGTCCTCGGTGGGCTCCTATTGTGGTGGAATCGCTCCATCAGGAGACAGATGCGCGCTCGTCGAGAGGTCGAGGCTGAGTTACGTGAGATCAACCAGTCTCTCGAGGTGTTTTCGCATTCGATTTCCCATGACCTGCGGTCCCCCTTGCGCACGATCGGTGGCTTCGCTCTGGCCCTTTCAGAAGATTACAACGAGAAACTCGATGAAACGGCCCAGGATTATCTACATCGCATCAATGTCTCTGTTGCGCGCATGGACAAGTTAATCTGCGATGTCCTGGCTTACAGTCAGGCTTCACGCTTGCAGTTGCCGCTTCACCCCATTAACTTGAATGACCTCCTTCCCCAACTGATCGACGAATTGCCACCGGACCAACGGCATTTTTTCCATGTGGATTCTCCATTGCCCAAAGTCATCGGGAACCAGGCTCTCCTGTCGCAATCCATTGCCAATCTTTTGGGCAACGCGGTGAAATTCATTGTTAAAGGCCGCGAACCCGAGATTCGCGTATGGGCTGAGAAAACCGGTTCCGTGGTCAAATTATGGGTCGAAGATAATGGCATCGGCATCGCCCCGGAGGATCAAGAACGGATTTTTAAAATGTTCGAACGCGTCAGCGTGGAAGAATACGAAGGGAGCGGAATCGGCCTGGCGGTGGTCGCGAAGTCCATCGAGAAAATGGGCGGAAGCGTAGGCGCCTTCTCGGAGCCCGGGAAAGGAAGTCGCTTTTGGATTCAGTTGCCCGCGGCGAATCAACCCGCAACCAGGAACGAACGCCCCGGTCGACGGCTCCCAGCACGATGATTAAACAGGGCCCCGCTGAATCAATCGAATCGCGTCGAGCCGCAGGCGTGCCGCAGTCAAATGCTGATCCAACGCGCTTTTCTGCTCAATGAGTAACTCGATTTCCTCGGATCTCACACTGCGATTGACTCGCTGCAATTCTTTCAAGCGCCCGATTTCCTGTTCAAGTTGCCTCGCCATTTCCTGGCGCGCCTGAGTCACAAGACCCGCGATTTGACGACTCGCCAGTGCTTGCGCTTTTGCGACAAGGCTTGGGAACAGGTCTTCCCGCAATTCGGGTCGATCCAACAACGTGTAAGCCTCACCTTTTTTTAAATGCCTCGTGAGTATCTCCGAAGCAATGGAAGCTCCGACGTCGTTACCGCGATGATCCACGAGCACACGCAAAGGAGTCGGAGGAAGGAATCGGTCCACATGAAGATGCGGCGGCGCAATGCACTCAAGCAGATAAATCGCTTCAAGATACAGACCGGGAGTTTTGACATCAGGCCATTTGGCAAAGCTGCTGTTTCCTTTTTCCGAGCCAAGCAACATATCCAGGGCGCCTGTGACGAGCGGATGGTCCCACGTGAGGAATTGAACGTCCTCGCGCGAAAGTGCGCGTTGCCGGGCGCAGGTGACCGTGAGTCCTTCCGCGGGCAAGCCCGGGAACGAATCCGCAAAAACTCCAGCGGAGCCAAGCTGAAAGCTGCGTTGCCCCAATTCTTCCACATGGATGGAGTAGTGATCAAAAACCGAAACCATAAACTGATCCAACGATTGGTCGCCATCCTGTCGTCCAATGTCTTCAACCAGTCTCGTCGCAATGTCTGATCGGAATGAGTTCAGCTCCAGCAGGCGATCTCTCCCCTGCTCCAACCGCACGGTCAACTCTTTGCGGGCTACGCACGTTTCAGCAATCAATCCGTCCAATTCAGCTCGCGCTGTTTTCTCAGTCTCATGAAAGTCCTGCGCCAGATCATGCACCTGTCTGCCAAAGCGCTCCAGCAATTCACGTCCACCGTGCAGATTCTTTTGGAACGAATTCAAGCCCTCGTGATACCAACGGACTAATACTTCCTGTGAACTGCCGATCACGAAGGGAAGATGGACCTGAATCTCCGATGTCTGCCCAATACGATCGAGTCGCCCGATGCGTTGCTCCAACAGTTCCGGATCAAGCGGCAAATCAAACAGGATCAGATGATGGGCAAATTGGAAGTTGCGCCCTTCGCTGCCAATTTCCGAACAGATCAGAATGCGCGCGCCATTCTCCTCGGCGAACCACGCCGCGTTCCGATCACGCTGCACCAACGGCAAGCCTTCGTGAAACACTCCCATCTTAATGGTGATTAACTGACGCAATGCGGTATCAATGGCTTCCACCTTGCGCTGGGTGCGACAGATCAGAAGCACCTTCTCCGGATCCAAAGTTCGCAACAGATCGACGAGCCAGTGCATGCGGGGATCATTGGTGAACTTTGGTTGAAAGGTCGTCACTGCTTTCGGATTCGTGTCCGCATCGAATTCCTCGGCAAGCACATCAAACACCTCAGCATCACCACCGGCATCCAGTGCATGTAGACGCGCGATCCGCTTAGGAAACCCAGTGATCGTGGCGCGTGTATTGCGAAACATCACGCGACCCGTCCCGTGTTGATCGAGGAGCGCACGCATCATTTCCTCGCGCACGCTATTTTCGCCCCCGGCAATTTTGTCGAGTTTCGACCGGACGTTCTCTTTCGTGTCCGCCAGGATATGCGTGAGTATTTTAATATCCGCCGGCGTCAGTTTCTGATTGTTCAGAAGCTTATCCGCGATCCGCGCTACATCCCGATACTGTTCCGCTTCCTTGACGAATTCATTGAGATCAAAAAACCGATCCGGATCCAGCAACCGCAATCGCGCAAAGTGACTCGCCATGCCGAGTTGCTCCGGCGTTGCGGTCAGAAGCAACAGCCCTGGAATCTTCCGACCAAGCGTCTCCACGACAGCGTATTCAGGACTCACCGCTTCCGGCGACCAACCGAGATGATGCGCTTCGTCGACGACCAGAATATCCCAACCTGCCGCGAGCGCCTGTTGCAATCGCCGGTCATTCCCGGTGAAAAGGCCAATGCTGCAGAGCACAAATTGATCATCGAGAAAAGGATTGGTCTCCCGATTTGCGCCTTCAATCGATGCGCAACGTTCCTCGTCGAAAATGTGGAACCAGAGATTAAACCGCCGGAGCAATTCCACGAACCACTGATGCACCAGCGATTCGGGCACCAGGATCAGGGCGCGTTGCGCGCGGCCAGTCAGAATCAACCGATGGAGAATCAGGCAGGCCTCAATCGTTTTTCCAAGTCCCACTTCATCGGCCAACAGCACACGGGGCACGAGCCGTCCGGACACCTCGGAAGAAATATAAAGCTGATGCGGAATCAGATCGATCCGCCCACCAACAAACCCGCGCACCTTTGATTTTCGACGCTGATGCTGTTGCTTCAACGCAGCGAATCGCAGATCAAATTCTTGGGGCGAATCGACCTGCCCCGCGAGCAAACGCTCCTCTGGTTTGTTGAAGCTGATCGCATCGCTCAGGTCCGTTTCGCAGAGTTCCTGTCCCTCGGCGCGATAATAGATGAGCCCACGGCGCTCCGTCGTTTCCTCCACGACCAGCGACTTGTCCGCACGATTCTTGATCGCATCTCCTTTATGAAAACGCACGCGGCGCAACGGCGCATTGTCCAAAGCGTATTCACGCTTCTCGCTGCTGGCACCGAACACAACACTGACCGTGCGATCCGTCACACGCAGCACCGAGCCTAACCCGAGTTCCGGCTCGCTCTCGCTGACCCAGCGTTGACCGGGATGAAATTTATTTAGCATGAGGCTGGAATCGCCGACATGAGCGGCGAATTTATTAAGAATAGTTAGTGTTGCGTGTCCGACTCGCCCTGGAGCAAGGGGAACTCAAGCCAGTGGGCGCGAAATAAGTTGACGTAAACTCCCCTTTTCAAGTCACTTGAAAAAGCTACCGAATACCGGCGGGATTTCGCGAACTACGCAACGCAAACTGCTACCACGTTGGAGCATCTGAGTATTCAAAGAGGTCTCATCCGCGTCAGAAATTAAAATTTCCTCCACCACATTTCGCTGTTCCTCGAATCGAGTGCGATACGGATGCCGCTCGTCCAGCCAATGGGACAACAGGCGCTTTTTCATTTCGGGCAGCCGCCACATCCGACGGCCATATTCGAAACGGGCAATGTCATCATAATTTGGATAAGGACCCCAGACAGTCGCCGCCATTTCGTTTTCCAATACAGTCTTCACGAGATCACTCTACCAGACCGACTTGTTTTGCCCAAGCGGCGTGTGCACGATCACGAGGCTCATTTCGTTTTAGTTTCGGGATTAGAATATCTTTCGGAATGGGAACGGCGACCTCCAGGAAACCGTAATTCTTTTTCACGGCACGGATCTCCCAATCCGCTGGAAACTCGCGCAGCACCAAGTCTGGCATGAGATTCACATGCCACCCGTGTTTCTGTTCGAACTCACTTCCGATCAACGCATCGTAGCAAAGCCGCGCAATTTCGTCGGAGTCAGTGATTGGATCAACATCCATGCTGTTTTCCGGCAAGGGCTCGGAAATTCCACGTTGCGCGGCGTGCCAGAGTAATGCACCAGAACCAATTAAAATGATTCGGCCTGGACCGCTGAGCTTCTGGCTCATCTCAAGCAACCATTCTTCAACCTGCTTCGGATGTCTTAACTCCCGTCTTGGCATAATTATGCTCTGCGCTCTTTGATGGACGCCAAAATATCCGCGATCACGTCCGCCTTCGGCTTGGAACCTTGCGGGCCTTTGCCGTGGAGACGGATGCTGACTTGACCGGCTTCCATGTCGCGGTTGCCGACGACGAGCATCGTGTGGACTTTTGCTTGTTCGGCTTCGGCGATCTTGGCTTTGACAGGGTCCTGGCCGAAATCGGATTGGACACGCACTTCGGCAGCGCGCAGTTGTTGCGTGATGTCTTTGGCGTAGGCGATCAAGGCCGGATCATCATTCAACGTCAGCACGCGCACCTGTTCCGGCGCGAGCCAGAGCGGGAAGTTGCCGGCGTAATGTTCGATCAGGAAACCGATGAAACGTTCGTGCGTGCCGAGCGGCGCGCGATGAATGCAAAGCGGCGTCTTCTCGGTGTTGTCTTTGGCGCGATACGTGAGACCGAATTTCGCGGGCACGGCGAAATCCACCTGGTTAGTCGCGATCGTAAATTCCTTGCCGATGACATTCCAGACCTGCACGTCGATCTTCGGGCCGTAGAAGGCGGCTTCGTTGGCCACTTCCACGAAGTTGATGCCGGATTCGATCAAGACCTGGCGCACCATGTCTTCGGTCTTTTTCCAAAGCTCCGGTTCGTTGACGAATTTCTGTCCGAGCTTTGCCGGGTCGTGCGTAGAGAAACGCATCTGATATTTTTCCAATCCGAAGATTTTGAAATACTTTAGATACATGTCGTTCACCGCGCGAAATTCCTCGGCGAATTGGTCTTCGGTGCAATAGATATGAGCATCGTTCATGTTGAGCGAGCGAACGCGCATCAAACCGAACAGCTCACCGGATTGTTCGTAGCGATAGCAGGTGCCGTATTCCGCGAGGCGCAACGGCAAGTCACGATAACTGTGCTTTTCCGCCGCGAAGATGCGGTGGTGATGCGGACAGTTCATGGCTTTGAGGTAGTAGCTTTCCGCGGGCGGCATTTGAAACAACTCCTTCGTTACGTCCCTCAACTCCTCAAGAAGGCGCAGGTGATCCTGCGGAATATCTCCACACGGATCACCGATTCTGCGCTCGAGCATTTGCAATTCTTGAATCGAATTGAGTGCATGCTGGTGAAATTCCGTAATTTTCAACGCTGCGACTGCGCCCGATGCCCAACATTTGTCCCACAACGTTTGTTTTCTATCGGTAAGTTCGCTGCGATGTTTCGCGGCTTCATCTAAGATCATCGGCGGAAACATGCTCTCCGCGTAATACGGCAAATGCCCGCTCGTCTTATACATCTTCTCGCGCGCCAAATGCGGCGTCTTCACGCGCACGTAACCGGCTTGAAATTCCGTCTCCTTCGCGAGCTTCTCTAATTCTTCGACGATCGCCGTCCCCTTCGGTAGCCACAACGGAAGGCCAGGCCCGACATACTCGGTGTCGATCGCGAACAATCCCATCTCAACGCCGATCTTGCGGTGATCGCGCTTCTTCGCCTCTTCAATCATGTTGAAGTAGGCTTCCATCTCCGTCTTGTTCTTGAAGGCGGTGCCATAAATGCGTTGGAGCTGCGGATTCTTTTCGTCCCCTTTATAATAGGCGCTCGCGACATGAGTCAGCTTGAAGGCGCCAATATTGCCGGTGCGCATGACGTGCGGTCCGGCGCAAAGATCAAGGAAATCGCCATTCTTAAAGTAGGAGATCGGTTCGTTCTCCGGGATGTTCTGCACGATGTCCAATTTGAACTTCGACGGCACACCGCGTTCGCCGAGCGCCGCTAGGCGACCTTTCTGGCAATCTTCCAAAGCCTGTTCGCGCGTGACCACGACTTTTTCGAAGACGCTGTTCGCCTTCGTTTCTTTCTTCATCTCCTCTTCGATCTTCGGGAAATCTTCCGGCGTAATCCGGTGCGACAGCTCGACGTCGTAGTAGAAACCGTTGTCGACTGGCGGACCGGCGGCAAATTGCGCATCGGGCCAAAGTCGGAGAATCGCGGTGGCGAGCACATGCGCACAGGAATGGCGGATGCGTTCGAGATCGGTCATTTTCGCGCGATCATCGAGCGTCTTACGTTCTTTCGGTGGTTCCACCGGTTGGTTCGGCTGCTGCTGATTTTCTTCTGCCATAAATTCTTTTTTCGACACGAATTACACAGATGAACACGAATTTTTTCCGGAACTGGTAGGGCGCGTCACTCCTGTGCGCGCCGTTCGGATTCGTCAGCCCACGGCGCGCACAGGAGTGACGCGCCCTACCACCGCAGTCTTCTTAAATTCGTGTTAATCTGTGTAATTCGTGTCTAGATTTCCGTCTTCGTAAACAAAAACGCCCCGACTTTCAGGATCGAGGCGTTCGCGTCCGTGGGTTTTCCACAGACGCTAAAAAGTTGTCGTATTCGTCTTCACTGGGCGGACGAAATATAAAGACGCCGTTCTTTTTGGCAAACGAAAAGGGATGGCCATATATATATGCGCGACTTCTGGTCAAAAACCTGGCTCCGGAAACAATTTATCGTCGAAAAAAGGGTTTTTCTGTGGATTCAAAATTTTGAATCGCTGGAAAAAGGCTTTTTCTGATGATTCTAAATTTTTTATCGGCGCAAAAAGGCTTTTTGCGGGGATTTTAAATTTTGGGACGATAGAAAAAGGCTTTTTGCGACGATTTACTTTTTCAGATCGCCAGAAAAAGGCTTTTTCTGGCGATTCAAAATTTAAAATCCCCGCAAAAAGCCTTTTTCTGACGATCTTTCGGCCAAATTTCAGGATTTTGGACGCTAACTGTCGATTTTTGACCACCGGCGGAAGATCAGGGAGCAAATGTAACGATAAAGAAGCCCAAACAGGTGTTTGACCGCCTTTTACCCGATTATAGCGGCTGAACCCGATAAAATCGCATCGGCGCGGCGCTCGGCGATAGACGTCCGTTCTGTCCGGTATCGCTGACCGGCGTCAGATTGTTCGTGATCCCGAGCAACTGCATCAACTGCCATGGATTTCCAAGACCGTCACACGATTCCACCCGAATCGTGCTGCCGATCGGCGCCGTGATCTGCAACGTGACATTATTTCCGTTCCGGAGCACCGATTGCACCCGAGAGTTCATCGCCGAAGGAACCGCTTTCAAAGCCACATCGAAGGCGACGTTATCCCAATCCGGATCCCACGTATTACTCAACTGGACGGCGATGGTATTCACCCCGTTCACGAGCAACTGCTGAAACAGCGTCAGATCGAAATACTTCACCGGGTTGCCATCGAAACTGACCGCTTCGATTCCTGAGCTCAGGATCTCCGTGCCGTTCAGCCAGACCCGCATCGGATAAATCGTCCCGCCGTAATCATCCGTGCAGGTGGCGGCGAGGAGAAGTTCTTCGAAGTTGATTTGCGCGATCGTGAATGTCTTGCGGAAGTAATAAGTAGGTTTCCCGCTCGTCAGTTGCGTCACAAGATTGGTCGGTCCGCTGCCCGCGCCGAACTTCGCCGCGCCTTGCGACCAGTTGGCATCATTGTAGTTGGCCTCATACCAATTCGCCCCGGCTCCACTCGTCGCATATTTCCAAGTCGATCCAAACGGAAACAGATTCGTCCATTGCGTACTATTCATCGGCGGCAAAGCGCGAAAGAAAACATTGTCGATGAAAAGACTGCCGCTCGCGGGAGACGTCGTGGAAAAGCGGTGTCGTAACTCGGCGTTCGGAAATCCTACGGGCATCGTGAAAACGCGATTCAAATAAGTCCAACCTGTCGCCCCAGTGCCGAGCGCAAGTTCAGGCGTGAAATAATCTGGATACGGAAACATCGGACGCGCGTTCGTATTCTCGCCGGTCAGCGACGATGTCCATTCAAACCACTGGCGCGTCGGCTGTGTCATGCCGCTGCTTTTGATAAATCCGCCGAAACTGTAAAGCGTTCCCGGCGTCACCTTCATATAAGAGCGCGGCGTGCCGTAAACCACATATTGATTGATCGAATCGGTGGTCGTGTCGTTGTGGAGATTGACCTGCATCGATTGTTTGCCTCCGTAGGCATTCGTCGAACCGATCATGTTCGTCCAGGCGAGATTGCCATTATCCCATTTGTCCCAGTGACTGTTGTCGTTCTCTTCGAACGCACTGTTCGCAATCAAATTGCCATTCAATAGCGAGACGACCGCAAATGGCGCGGAATGAGTTTCCTTTCCATTCACCACGGAGGCGACTTCGTAGAAATATTGCCAACCGGAGCGCAATCCGTAATCGCTGTAATTCGTCGTTCCGCCACCGAGAGTGATCATGAGTTTGAATGGCCCCTGCGCCGTGTCCGCGCGATAAATGCGGTAGGCGCTCGGCACCACCCCGTTCGTCCCCCTGCTCCATTCAAAGGATGCTTTATTCGAGCCGCTGACGCGCTTCGTCACGAGCGGTGTGTTCGGTGGGAACAATGATTTGCCGAGATTTCCGTCGCGCCGCGCATTGCCACGGTGAGTGGCCCACGAAACATTCGTCGCGGACGTCGCGCCAAAGTTCTGCACGTAGATCTGTCCGGCGAGCGAGCGATAAACCACATCCAGCGAACCATCTCCATTCACGTCGGCCAGGAACGGAATATGTTTGAGTCCACCCGGAACCGGAATCGTTTGTTTCAACGTTCCGTCGAGCGCGAAAATATAAAGGCTGCCGTTGGATACGATCTGCGCCGGATCATACGTACCGATGACCACATCCTCTTGTCCGTCACCATCCACATCGCCTACCACCGGCGGCGTGGGAAGATAGGCACCGAAGTTCTTCGGCCAACCGGCGTGATCGACGAAGTTGATTCCATCCCAATAACGAAACGTGATCTCGGACGAATGCGTGAAGCCAAATACATCGACATGATTATCGTGATCCGGATTCACCGCGAACATCGCCGCGTTATTAAACCAGCCGTTGTTATTGGTGATCTCCACCGTTGATTTCCAATGGCGCCACATCAATGCGCCGTCGTCATCAAGCATCGATTCGTGGGGTTGCCAGAGCGGATTGAATTGCGTCGTCACGGAAAGAACTTCATCCAGACCATCGCCGTCCACATCCACGGGATAGACATCGATCGCCTGCTGATAGAAGCCGGTCGTCATGCGCAGATTTTTTCCGAACATCCCGTGCAGCATCCCGAGCCCTTGATAGCCGGGCGGCTTCGTTTTATCGAAAGCAACGATGCCGTCGTTATCGCTGAGCACATACGTCTTCAACGATTTGTTGGTGTCCGCGTGGCCCAGGCCGATGCCGGCTTCGACGAGCGTGTGAATGTGATAGGTAAAATTGCGCGCCCCGGTTTGCGCATTGAAAAAGACGACACCACCCGACCACGTCTCGCCCACGGTTCCCCATTCGCCGAAACCAAAGATGTCGTTGATAAAAGGATTGTAGTCCTGCGCGGAACTCGTGGTATCAGGATCGATTTTCCAGGCGGTCACGACTTCCTTCGTGCCGGTGCCATTCACGTCCGCGATCATCGGCGAAGAAAACTGCGAGGAGAAATTCGCCGTCGCGGGAAGACGAGAGCGAAACGCCCCCGTGTCCGTCCAATAGAACCCATTGGTGAACGCTTGAAAGCCGGCGTCGGGAACGTAGTTGGCGTAATTGACCTGATTCGACCACAGCACGGTTCCATTCGGGCGCAGGGCGATGAGACTGTTGCCACGCGGGAAAATAATTTCCATTTTCCCATCACCATCGAGATCGTAAAGGGTCGGCGAGGTATTCATCTCCTCGGTGCCGCTGGAATAAGGAAAGCCCGCGATATGGGTACCGTTCCATTTGAAGGCATCGAGAAACCAGTTGCCACCAAGGTCGCGATACGGCACTACCACTTCCAGCGCGGCATCACTGTCCAAATTTCCGACGGCGAGTGTTCCCATATGCCAACCGCCATTGCCGACGGGAAAAACAGAAAGCAATGTCGCCCGGGCAAACGTTTGCCCCAGCAGCAAAAAGGCTGCAAAAAGCAGAACGTTACTGGTACGGACAAGACTGCGTGTCATCGGATTGCAAAAAGTCCTTGGTCAATCTGCGAGGTCTCTATAGCAGCTTGGATGCCGCTTCGCCGCCTCACGAGCGATTCAGCTTCCAGAGTCTGCCGCTCTCCCCGTGGCGGCAACAGGGCGTTCCATGATTGGTGGGTACAGGTAAGAGGACGGGAGAAAAATGGGAGGTGACACGAATTTCACAGATGAACACGAATTTTTCCGGAGGCGAATGCGTCGATCTTATGTTCTCAGGGATAGCCGAAAGTGATTGGACCCGCTAAACTGTCACGACGATTCCCCGTTGAGACCTGGCGCCTTTAGAGGATGGCACAAAATCAGGGACATCGAATTAACGATTTGCAACCGGCCAAAATGCACGCATGCGTCCGACGAAACGCACCATAGATATCCATATGGTCAGGGGACCGTTGTTTCTGCCTTTAGTAATGGCGGTGATGTTCCTTGTCTCTTTCCGCGCCTTCGCGGCGGAAATGGATACGAGCAAGCTCCCTCCTGCTGCCACCCGGCCCGTCGATTTCGAGAAAGATATCAAACCGATCTTCGCGGCCAGTTGCCTGCAATGTCATGGACCGGAAAAACAAAAAGGCGGCTTTCGTTTGGATCTCAAGACGGCCGCGTTGAAAGGCGGTGACGATTATGCACCCGCAATCATGGCGGGAAAAAGTGCGCAGAGTCCTCTCATTCATCTCGTGTCCGGTATGGTCCCGGACCTTCTCATGCCGCAAAAAGGTGATCCGCTCACGTCGGAACAAATCGGACTGCTGCGCGCGTGGATCGATCAAGGCGCAACCTGGCCCGATGACGGCAAGGTGACTGCGCCGCATTGGTCCTTCCAAGCGCCGACACGTTCTCCGGTGCCACCGACGAAGAATAGTCGCTGGGTTCGAAACCCGATTGATTCATTTATTCTCGCGAAACTGGAGCAGGAAAAGTTATCGCCTTCACCGGAAACCGATCGACGCACCTTGATTCGTCGGCTGAGTTTCGATGTGACCGGACTTGCGCCAACTCCAGAAGAAGTGCAGCAATTCCTCACGGATCGAAGCGCCAACGCATATGAAGCACTCGTCGATCGATTGCTGGCCTCGCCGCGTTATGGCGAACGCTGGGCGAGGCATTGGTTGGATGTCGTGCGGTTTGCGGAAACAACCGGCTTTGAAGTGAACACGCCGCGCAATAATGCCTGGCCGTATCGCGATTACGTCATCAAAGCGCTGAATGAAGACAAGCCTTACGATCGATTTGTGATGGAACAACTGGCGGGCGACGCCCTGGGCGCGGATGAAGCAACGGGGTTCATCGTGGGCGGGCCCAATGACCAGGTGAAAAGTCCAGATGTGGTGCTGACACGTCAACAGCGCGCGGATGAATTGCACGACATGGTGTCCACGACAGGCAGTGCGTTTCTCGGGTTGACCGTTGGATGTGCCCGTTGCCACAACCACAAGTTCGATCCGATTTCTCAAGTTGATTATTACGCGATGACCGCCGTCTTTAGCGGCGTGCAACACGGCGAGAGACAGCTCCCGGTTCCGGATTACGACGACCGAATGAAAGAGGCGAAGGCGCTTCGACAATCCATCACGGCAATCGAAGGACAACTTACACAATTCGAGCCGCTCGCGGATCCAATGCGAAAGAAGGTTGAGCAAGCGAATGCGCGTTTGAATGAAGAACATTTCGAGCCGATGGTCACGCGCTTCGTTCGATTCACTATTCATGAAACGGCGATGCATCCCACGCTGGGTGAAATTGAACCATGCATTGATGAACTGGAAATCTTTACGGCTGGCACGAATCCGCGAAATGTGGCTCTGGCCAGCAACGGCGCCAAGGCCACGGCTTCCGGTACCTATCCCAATGTCCCTGGCCACAAACTCGAGCACATCAACGACGGCAAATACGGCAACGAGCACAGCTGGCTCTCGAACGAACCGGGAACCGGCTGGGTGCAGATTGAATTTCCGGACGCACAGCGAATTGATAAAGTTGTTTGGGGCCGCGACCGCGAGGAGAAGCACAAGGACCGCCTGGCCACCAATTACATAATTGAAACCGGCGCGGAGCCGAATGGCGGCGGCGAGATCATTTGGAAACGGGTGGCGGGAACTCTGCCGTTGCGTCCTGCGGTTCACCCGCGGCAGAACGTGGATCGCTTCGCGCCAGTAACCGCGAAGTTTTTGCGCTTCATTGTTTCAGACACCACGGGAGTTGAACCGTGCCTCGACGAATTGGAGATTTACACATCAGGCGAGAACTCCCGCAATGTGGCGCTGGCCACCGCAGGAGCGAAGGCGTCGGCATCGAGTGTTTATCCCAATGCAGCGATTCATAAACTGGAACACATCAACGACGGACTCTTCGGAAATGATCACAGTTGGATTTCCAGCGAGGCAGGCAAAGGTTGGGTGCAGATTGAATTTCCTGGAGCCGTGTCGATCAACAAAGTCGTTTGGGGTCGGGATCGCGAAGAGCGGTATGCCGATCGCCTCGCCACCAATTATAAGATTGAAGCAGGGACCACGACAAATGACTGGAAGGTTGTCGCCGGTTCAAACGATCGCCGTCGATATGTCGCTGGGAAAAAGTTTACCCCCACCTACTCCACAATCGGGTTGAGCGAGAAGGAAACGGCCCGCCTAAACGCATCCCTCGCCGAGCGGAAACAATTGGAAACCAAAATCCGTGAGCTGACCACCTTCCCCGTGGTTTACGCCGGAACGTTTGCCAAACCGGAAACTACCTATCGACTGCATCGGGGTGATCCGATGCAACGAAAGGAAGAAGTTCAACCCGGCTCGATCGTCACATTCCCGCCAAAAATGGAATTGTCCGCTGAGGCAACGGAGCAACAACGTCGACTCGCCCTGGCCCGCTGGATTACTGATCCACGGAATCCCCTCGCCGCCCGTGTGTTGGTGAACCGAATCTGGCAACATCATTTCGGCGAAGGCATCGTGACCACACCGAGTGATTTTGGCATCAATGGCGCACGCCCGAGCCATCCGGAATTACTCGATTGGCTTGCGACGGAACTTCTCCGCGAGAACTGGAGCATGAAGGCAATTCATCGATTGATTCTACTTTCCAGCACCTATCGACAATCGAGCGCGGCGAATTCGAAGGGGCTGGCGGCTGACGCGGGGAACCGGTTGCTTTGGCGTTTCACTCCGCGACGTTTGGAAGCGGAACCGATCCGGGACACGATTCTCGCCACGAGCGGACAGTTGAATTCAAAAATGGGCGGGCCGGGTTATGACGTCTTCGAACCGAATGATAACTATGTTCGCGTCTACGCTCCGCGCAAAGCGTTCAGCCCGACGGAATGGCGTCGGATGATTTATCAATTCAAACCGCGCATGCAACAGGACGCGACCTTTGGCGCGTTTGATTGCCCCGATGGCGGACAGATCGCACCGCGGCGTAACACTTCCACGACACCGCTGCAGGCTCTTAATCTGTTCAACAGTCATTTCATGATGCAGCAGGCAGCCTTGTTCGCCGAGCGATTGGAAAAGGAAGCGGGCAAGAAAAGCAAAGCCGAGGTCC
>JAQGOU010000166.1 GCA_028293445.1 Verrucomicrobiales bacterium
TTTGCGATTGTAAAATGCAGGAGATCACGGTCACTTGGTTAGATGCCTTCAAGTGGCTGCTCGAGACTGAGGTGCTATCGTTCGATTATAGTTAGAAATACATAAAATGAAAAATGTCGCTTTTCTCATAGGGTTTCTTGTGAGTGGTATGTCAGCTCTCGCCTTCGGTGGGCTTGGTCACAAAACTATAGCCAAAGTTGCAGAATCGCGATTGCCCGAACCGATTAAAGCAAAGATTCATGCTATCTTGAAAAGCGAAAGCATTTCTGACGCTGCAGTATGGCCGGATGAAATTCGAGAGAAGAAAGAAGATGCGTTTAACGAGAAACATCCTGGCAACGCCGGATGGCATTTCGTAAATCTTCCGCTCGGGACAAAAAAGTATGAGTCTTCTGCTTTCGGCTCGAAGACCAATGATGTTGTCCACTCCATAACGCTCTGCATTGATGTTCTGGAAGGCAGATCCAGTGAGATGAGCAAGCGGGATGCGTTGTCGTGGCTTGTGCACATGGTTGGAGATATTCACCAACCTTTGCATGTCGCATGCGGCTATTATTCATTCACTCCTGAAAAAAGGGCTCTCCTCATCAGAGATCCTAAGCAAGCTGAGAAAAACGAGCACGATAAAGGAGCGAATCGCCTTCGTTTTGGAGATCTAAAACTCCACGGTCACTGGGACACCGGACTCATTGAGTATCTTGGAATGCAGGATGGGAGCAAAACGCTTCAGCAGATCGTCGAGGAGCGGACGAACAAAATGACGTCGACGAATTCGGGGGATCACCGCCACTGGGCGGAGGATTGGGCGACGAAAGCCATCAAAGTGTCAAACGATGCTTACGAGGGTGTAACTTTGGGCAGCAGGCACGATCTTCCAAAGAAGGATTGGTTCATCGACGTGAGATTATCGGGCGGCGTCGAAGAATATAACAAGGCGAACCGAGATCGGATGCATGATCAATTGGCTCGCGCGGCATTTAACCTTTCGGAGCTTCTGAAAGCGATCATGTGGAAATAGTCACGGGTGGGAAATGGCAATTAGTCCAAGGCTATCCGCTTTGTATTTATTTCAGCAACGATGGTCTGTGGCGTTTGTCCATTTTCTAAGGTGTGTTTTCATATTTTGCCGCTTTCGGCAATTTCTCACATTTGGCCTCAATTGATTTAAAAATCCTCGAATGGGAGCGTTCAAGCTTCGTTCTGAAACTTGGAAACGTCCTGTGGGTTATGTTCTAAGTCGCAATATATTTGCTCGCCTGGCCCAATCCAAAGCTTTGCTCCATCGATATCGCACGTTTGTTTATCCCGATTCTCTACAGGCTTTGACCAACCCTTTTGAATTCTTAAGTATATCTGCATGGCCTTTGGATTATCGCACGTTTTGGTTCCTTTGGACAGCGTGGCGCCGTTGTGGAACGCCCTGCAAACATCGACTAACCTTGAACGTTTGAAAATGTTTCGACGGCGGAAAACGCTTACACGAATTTGGATGCAGTCGCGCAGCTCCTTTTCCCCCTAAGCTCCAATAGTTTTGGACGACTACTGCTGTACGCACTGATGGCTCAACAATCGAGGCGCAAGATGAGGGTTGGAGGTCGAGCCAATCGGAGAGTGCACAACGAAAAAGCCCCAGCGTGGAAGATGAGCGTGTGGCAAGGCGGAATTGATCTTAAGGAGAATTCTTTCCATCAGTCATCGCTTTTCCGAAAGTTCCGTAGCAATGCAGCGTCTTCGCTTTGGAGACAGCACTCATGGTGCGTTTCTTTGGCTGCCGGTGGGTGTCCCTTAGGTTCAACGCAATTTTGTGGCTTTCCTCGTTGATCGATATCGAGGGATACCCAATGTCTTTCGACGGTATTGGATCGCTCGCTCGGAATGCTTCGTCCTCCGCGACAATTCAACGTCGGTTACTTTGCCAAGCAGCTTCAATTCTGACCGAGTCCACGGAGTTCCGCTCCGGGGAACTGGTCCGTCGAACGCTGGAATGCGCAAGGCGCGGCGTTGGTTTTCAACGGAGCGAGCGGTTCGGTTCAGACGCCGTGCAATTTCTTTATCAAATGCGGTGCCAAGTTGTTTGTTTTCAGCTGCCGTCCATCGCTTCTTATTCGCGGATGAAGCGTGAATACGCAGTGCGTTGCGTCGTCCTTTGACGGCAACAACGGTCCGTTTAAACCGAATAGCTAAAACATCGTCCGGCTGTGTTCCTAGCAGTTTTTCTTCTTTGCTCGTCCAGGGACGACAGAGCGCATGGCAAGGAATGCGAAGGCGAAGGCGTTCACAAACAACGGATTTTACGGTGCGGTTGAGTTTTCTAGCCAAATCCGTGTCCGACATGGTCCCTAGTTGTCTGATTTCAGATCGATCCCAAAACTTGAATTCAGCCCGTTTCTTAAAGGGAGGGATGTTGAGCCTGTTTCGCTGGTTCCGCACATCCCAAACTGGACGACGTAATCGTCGACCTATTTCGGTATCTGACATTCTTCCCAACAATTCAATTTCCCTTGCTGTCCAGCGCAGTGGACCAGCAGGAAGAGCGGAGAGATTCTTCGTCCGAACTGATGGCTGATATGTTGCGAAGCTTTTCATGCCGAACCAAACTGGAACCGCCTTGAGGCCTCGTTGGCAAGCCGAATCAACGATGAGGCGGGTTGCTGCTGGATACTCGCATGAAAAGGGCTACTCGTGAGCATCGAGATCGAGGAGCGTCCAGCGGATTGACAGCGTTCTTTGGATTGGAACTTGCCCTATTTGTTCCACAAGCTTAAAGCCTCCCCGTCCATCACCACTGATCCGCTCCGGTTTCACTAGGAATGTTCCGGAGTGGGTTTTCTCCACTTGAGAAACGCCACCGAAGTCGTTAAAATGTGTCGATCTTCGAAATGAATCGAATTCCAAAACTTCAGCCTCCTGACAGTCATCATTTCAATGCCGCCGCCGGCTGGCTTGAACTCGGTGACCACATGGAAGCCAATGAGGAACTGGAAAAGATCACACCAGGGCTGAGAGCCCATCCAGAAGTGCTGAAAATTCGGTATCAAGTTTACGATAGGGCGGGGAAGTGGACGGTCTGCCATGACGTTGCAAAAGCCATCACTGAAATTGTTCCGGACGACTGCGGCGGTTGGGTCTCGCTTTCCATTGCTCTTTATCGGCTCGGGCGGACTCAAGAGGCCATGGACACTTTGGAACCTCAGCTGAATGCATTTCCTCAAGAGTGGCTCGTTCACTACAACCTGGCTTGCTATGCTGCGCAGTTGGGAAAGCTCAGGGACGCTGAGAAGTTTCTAAAGGGTGCATTTAGCTTCGGGGACTCCAAAACAATTCAACAGCTGATTCTTGACGATCCTGACCTGGAGCCGCTATGGAACGAATTCCGGCTGTAGTCTATTTGCCTTCTAGTTTCCTTTCTGCGTTCTCAAACTCAAGAAGACACACGTTTGCTGGCCGTTTTGATCCGTCGCTCAAACAAAGTAAATGGTGGTTCGCTAACGGTCCTTATTTTTTTGTCCGGCTGTTTGCTTTGGCTTCCTTCCGTTCATAGCGTTCGCAATGCTTTGAATGCTCCTGCCAGTTCACAAGATATTGACCACAGAGCTTTGCATCGGGAATGACCAGGAGGTTCTCCGCATTGCTCGTTTCAGCCGCTTTTGTGAAGTTGAATGATCCGGTAATCAAGGTCGCTCCGTCGATGACCATGAACTTGTTGTGGAAAATCGGGTGCTTGTGATCCATGAGTGGAGGAATCCCAGCATTCTGGAGAAAGGTAGCCGCTGAATATTTTTCCGTTTCGTTGCTGCTGTCGAGGATGGCTGATACGCGAACGCCACGCTTCTTTGCATCGATAAGTGCCTTAGCGATTTCAGTGCTCGTAAAAGTGAAGGACGCGACAAATACTGAGGATTTCGCCCTTCCCAGTTCCGTCACAATGGCTTCCGTGCACCCGCCTTTCGGGGAAAAATAAACCTTAGTCTGGGCAGTGGCCAGTTGTGTGAGGACGAACAAAAGTAAAAACGCAAATCTCATCGATGGCAAAATCATTTCTCGGATGCACTTCTCGCACAAGTGAAATGGTTGAGAAGTGGCGAGAAGATTCGAAGACAAAGTGGGTATCTCCCAATTGAAGGGACCAAAATGAATCGGCTTCCGGCATCGAAAGACCGTGCCGCCCCGAGATCCGTGACTCCGAAGGGATTTGTCCAATCGGTGTTTGTGTCTTCAATCGAATTTCGGATGCAGATTCGTCTTATTCACGCTGCTCATAAATTGATCTTCAATCGAACCGAGTCGTCCAGCATCGTGTCCTTTTGCGACCAAGGTTAAACGACTGCACCACCCGTTCAGGCGTTTTACTCGCACTTTCCCGGGCAGATTTCTTGGAAGAGTGTTCCGAATCTCAGCCAAATCTTCGCTGTGAAATTCGATCGTAAGGATAGCGGTGTCACCTTCCTCATGAATACCGATGATAAATGGAACTCGCGGGATTAAAGTTGGATTCATTGTTTCCTTCATATATACGCAATTCAGTTGGGAAGGATTTCACCGCGTCAAGAAAAGAAGCGAAAACTAAGTACTTTGAAAGGCGTGGAAACGAGGAATTGAGTGCGACTCCTCCAAGGCATATTGATGAAGAAGGCCGAGAGTTTTCATCCCATTCGACTTCAATCGAATGACTGGGAAGAGTTTCTCTCATGAATCAGAAGGGCGGGCAATAATGCAGGAAATACGGGACAAGGGGGAAGGCCTTGATCTTGATAATCCCGTTTACGAATATGGAAAAAGGGTTAAAGTTGACCTTTCTGTTTTGATTCGCCAAATTTACGTCGCTCCGACCTCCCCGGATTGGGTTTTTGAACTGGTTGGAAAGGTAACCCGAAGCCACGGCCTGAATTGTCCAATTGTAAAATCGAATCCGTACACTGATCCCCTTATTTAACTTTGGGTACCTTCGTCGTCGAAGTGCGCCAGGGGGCATCGAGGGTCCAATTACTATCGTTTAAACTTCCAATAATTGGTCCAATTAAATTGGGTCTCGACAAGCTTTCGCTCTTTTGGCTGCACCCCTTGCAACAAAGATTTCAAATCTTTGATGATCGATGAATTATCGCCGAAGTACGAATGGCCGAGGAAATCGGAATTCACCGCGGAAACATCAATCGCATCCATTGGAGGAGAAATCACGATTCCTTTGCCCGTGCCTCCAGCGCGGGGGTAACAGCTGGGAAAAAAACGCATGCGCACCGAAACTTGCCGTGAATGGGCTGATTAGTGAATCTTCCATCTGCAACGTCATCTTTGAAACCGTTTGCTCCGTAATGCGTCTCCGGATTGTTTCCGACGGGCCGTTGTGTTGAAATAGAGCGCATGAAAGGGATTGGTTTGTTTCTCACCGCACTGCTCTTCGGGTTGACAGGCCATGCTTCCGAGATGCGCGGCATCTGGGTCGATGCGTTCGGACCTGGGTTTAAAAACAAGCGGCAGGTTACGGAATTGGTTCGAGACTGTCGCAAATACAATTTCAACGCGGTTTTTGTCCAAATGCGGAAGCGCGGCGATGCCTACTACGTTCCTCACTCTCCGAATGAAGATACGCGTGCACTGGACGTGACCGATTTTGATGCCTTACAAGAGATTATTCAGCAATGTCATCAGGGGGAGCAACGAATTCAGGTGCACTGCTGGGCTGTCGCCTATTTTGTTTGGTCTTGGAGCAAGCCGCCACTGCAAACCAATCACGTATTTAATATTCATAAAGACCTCCTCACCAAGAATTCGAGTGGAGAAACCGTAATCGGGAAAGGGTATTTTCTTGATCCGGGTAATCCGGATGTAAGCGCATATTTGTTGAACGTTGCGAAAGATGTCGTCATGCACTACGACGTCGACGGTTTTCATTGGGACTACCTTCGTTATCCTGAGCAAGATTCCGGTTACAACAAGGTTGCGATCAAGCGTTACCAAGAGGAATTCCAGGTTGAGGATATCCCACGACCTGGGGACGCACGCTTTTGCGAGTGGCGCAGGAGGCAGGTAACCGATTTTGTGCGTTGGAGCACGGCCGAGTTGCTGTCATCGAAAAGCAATTTGGTGATTTCAGCTTCGGTCTTCGCAAACTACCAAGATGCACGCGACTATCGCTTTCAGGATTGGGTAGAATGGGATCGGCAGGGAATAATGGATGCTTGTGTGCCCATGAACTTCGCGCCTAATCAAAGATTTTTATTCAACCCCCGCGCTGATTTTGCTCTCACCAACCAAGGCGCGAACGCGGTTTGGATGGGCCAAGGCGCGTACATGAATGCAAAAGAAAACACTGTGAAGCAGCTTGAATATTGCCGATTCAAAGGATTTCCTGGCACGGTCTTATACAGCTACCGCAATCCCAGTGAAGACAGTTTCAAAGTTGAGCAATCTGCAGACGAACAGCGTGACAGCGAAACCACAGTCACGATAGACAACAAACAGGCCGAAGCAATTGGAACGTGGCATACAGGCCAGTACGGGAAATTCTACCGCGAAGATTACGTTTTTAAAGAAAGAGGCGTCGGCAGCAACTACGTTTCTTTCCGTACCCAGTTACTGATTCCAGGAGAATATGACGTATCCGAATGGCACGTATCCGGAACGAACAGGACAAAAGTTGGATTTACTATTCTGCACGCAAACGGCGCAAAAAAGCTCAAAATCGATCAACGATCCAATGGTGCAAAATGGAATACCGTTGGGCGGTTTTGGTTTGGGACCAATGCGCCCGCCGAAGTGCGAATTACGGATATGTTTGCGTCAAGCAATTGCGTCGTAGTTGCCGACGCCATCCGGTTCAGTTTGGCCGCCGATAGCGATAAGAACGCAAAGGCAGATCCTCCGAATGATCGATCGGACGCTCAGAGAACAGCGGCTTTTGAATACATACGCGAATCACTTCAGTCGAAATGGGAATCGGCACCGACCCAATCTCGGGCAGGTGGCATTGTGAAGGGAACTGTCTCAGTTGATGGGAAACCGGTTTATAATGCAAAAGTCACAATCTCTGGCGCAGTGAAATCGCACCAAAGGACTGAATCGAACGGCTATTTTGCCTTCTTTGGCCTTCCTGAGGGAAATTTCGATATAGAGGTCACTACTCCAAATGGACGCACAACTACGAAGCCACTCGATCTCGCACGAGGTCAACTACTACACGTAACATTCACGCAGTAATAGCGTTTTCGGGATTACTACCCCATTCACTTTGCGGGGAACCATAACTTTCGCTGTAATAGATGTCCTGAAATTGGCTTTAGAGGCAGTTTTCAATTGGAATAATTCAAACAAGTAGTGTTTTGTTAGAATTGTTCCTGCATTCCATTGTTGGTCGGGACTATCCGGTCACCTGGCATTCATGTTCAAACTGAAAAGGGATTCTATGATTAAAACGTATCTACTTCTTCCCGCTTTCCTACTGACTGCCTGTGCCTTCTCACGAGCCGCTGATCCTCGTGATCAAGTAAAAACAAACGACATTGCGGCAGACAAAAGTCTAGTATCGTCAAAGGACAGCGTTGTAGAGCGCAGCGCTAATCATAAAAACTGGCAGAGAGTCGCTGTCTATTCTACGCCCAATGGGAAAACAGTATCAGTAACAAACACGTACACGGAGCTTGGCACGGGGATGCATTATAAAGAAGGGGAAGAGTGGATTGATGCCAACGAAACCATAAGAATACAGAGGGACGGCTCGGCTGCAGCCCTGACTACAGCACATAAGGTCAACTTTCAAGCTAACATCAACTCAACCCCGGCGGTGATCCTGACGACGTCAGACGAAAAGCTTCTTAAAAGCCGCATTATGGGAATTGGTTTTTATGATTTCCATCTCAAAAAGAGCGTATTGGTCGGGGAGCTGAGAGACTCAGTCGGGACCCTTGTTGGGAAGAATCAGGTGCTCTATGCGGATGCGTTCGATGGAGTGAATGCAGACGTTTTATACAGCAATACTAAAGACGGCCTGGAGCAAGACATTGTGTTCAGAGAACAGCCACCATCACCTGAAGCGTACGGATTGGATCCCCGCACCACCTGGGTAGAGGTGTGGACAGAATTTTTCGACGCTCCTGACCCCTCACTCCAGAGGGAGACTCGAAAGGGTTGGCAGAAATCAACTACAGATGAGTTTATTGACTTCGGCGACATGAAGATAGTGCGAGGAACCGCCTTCGGAATGAACGGCCCGGCGGATCAGACACAAAGTATTCCTGTTGCAAAGCATTGGATGGTGCAGGAAGGCCGCACGTTTCTCGTTGAAGAAGTTTCATACCGGAGATGCAAGGCTCCGCTTCGTCGGCTACCTTTGCGGCGGCAAGCCGGATTACAGAAAAAGGCCGGCAGCATGGTGGGGTTGGTTTCGAATGAGCGGAAACTGCCGATGCGTGTCAGTGCGGCTCAGCGACCAGCTGAGCAAATGCGCATGGCACGGTTGTCGAATGTGAAAGATGAAGGGTTTGTGATCGATTACTCAGTGCTGCAGACAGCAACCAACTTCACTTTTCAGTCGGACACAACGTATTACCTCAGCAGTAGCGTTAACTTGCGTGGAACAACCACTATTGAAGGCGGAACGGTCGTGAAATACGCCAACAATGTTTCACTCAATATTCTCAGCAATATCGTTTGCTTGGCAGAAGATTATAGACCTGCTGTTTTCACAGCATATAATGATCCGACAGTCGGCGAATCTGTCTCCTCCGCCGCGATTTCTAACGCCACGCGTGCTGCAAGCATCGCCATAAATCTCTCACGTCCTCAGACTAATCTGCACAATCTACATATCCGCTACGCCACGCGCGGCATCGTGGGATGGCACGACTTTAATGTGACTGACTCCCAATTCCTTCATTGCAGCAAAGCGATTGAAACAGATTACTGCTCCGCGTGGGTCAAAAACGTACTCATGTCCGATGTGGGAATCGGTTTTACGGGTTATTTCTATGCCAACAGCGTTGAGCACCTCACCTATGACAGCGGCCAACTTGCTGAAGATCTGGCTTACGATCCGGTTGACTGCGTCGGGTTCGGAGAATGTTCCCTTATGATGACTAATTCACTTCTGACTGCGGTCGATTACTCCAGTCACTTTGTCCAGCTAATTGGGGGCGCTGACGTAGTAATGCTGGCGAGCGCTACAGGTATTTATCAGAAAGTGGGCGGTGCCGGCTATTACCTCGCGAATGAAAGTCCATACCGAAATGCAGGAACTGCGGTCATTAGTTCTGACCTTGCAAGTGCTCTTCAAAAGAAAACGACGTTTCCGCCGCTTGTTTACTCGAATTCCACTATCTCTGTCGAAACCGCGTTTTCTCCCGTCCCGCAGCGCGATACCGACATCCCGGACTTGGGCTACCATTACGCACCGATCGACGTCGCCTTTGGCGGTAGCACAGCGAATGCGAACATCTCGTTCTCACCCGGAACAGTTGTCGGGTGGTTTCGCACTTCCTCCGGGTGGTATCACGCCGGACACGGACTTCACTTGGGGGACACGAAGATCGCGACATTCAGGGGTACGGCGAGCGCACCAACCTATTGGGTCCGGTGCAATACGGTGCAGGAGGAAAGCACCGGAAAATGGCAAGGTGGCTACGGCCCTGGAGGAATGACGGGCTGGGCTGACCAGTATGCGGAAGATCCAGGTCAAGCATCCGAAGTGCAGGCGCGGTTCTTGCGATGTTCGATGTTGGCCGGTGAGGGTGCCTGTCATTTTCGCGACGACTGGGGATATATCAACGTTCGTGCGACGCATTCGGAATTCTGGAGTGGCATTCTCGGCGGGTACGTCATTAGCTGCTTTTTGACAAACTGCCTTATGGACCGGGTGGGGGTCGGGCAATCAGAGGGCTGGCCAGGTAATGAATTTCGCATACAGAATTGCACATTCCGAGGAGGCTCATTCGCGATAAACAGGTCAAACGTTGAAATCCCTGTGAGGGTCACCGATACGAGCTTCGATGGGACCGTGATCGACACAGCCGACCAATACGCAACCCTCAACGATGGATATACGTTTTACGACTGGAACGCATACCTTACTAACGCAAACCAGCTTTATCCTACCAACGGAAACGATCAAACGGTCAACTCATTTGATTGGCAGACAAGTTGGCTTGGGCGGTTCTATCTCCCACCTGGCAGCCCTCTTATCGATACGGGCGGTCAGGCTGCTGCTGGCGGTGGGCTGTATCATTTCACCACGCAAGCTGATCAAACGAAAGAGACGACGTCCACAGTCGATATTGGATATCACTACGTCGCCACGGATAGCTATGGCGTGCCCTTAGACAGCGATGGCGACCGATCTCCCGACTACCTAGAGGACCGGAACGGCAACGGGACAGTTGATTCCGGAGAAACGGATTGGCTGTCTGGGACCGATTCAGGCCTCACAATCCGCATAACCCAACCCAAGGCTTCATCCAACATTCCGTAAAGGCTGGTCACAACTTCTATACAGGAACTACCATGAATACGACATTTGCCATTCTTCTCGTCTCCGGGCTGTTTACGACCGCTGTTACGACCGTCCGTGCCGATGCGTCGCTTGAAGATCAAGTGCGCGCAAAGAAGGTCTTCACTACGCCAATCGAATGGAACGGAGATGCGAGCCCTTCTGATTCGGATTCTGTTGAACTTCTGGAATCCATTCGGGTATTCGAGTCGAATGGAGCCAAAGACGGTTTCGCGGCGCTGGAGCAATTCCTGGAAAAAAAGCCAAACACGGCGTGGGCAAGTGATCTGCATAGCCACATGGCTGAGCATTATAGGAATTCTGGCCGGTATACCCTCGCCCTCTCGCATTGGCAGAAGGCGTGGGATTTGACAAAAGATGATGCAGACGACTCCTCAAGAAGGATAGCCGCGCGAACATTGGCGAGTTGGACGCGGCTCTTGGGTAGCCTTGGGCGAAAACCAGAAATGGATGCTTTGTTTGCAGAAGGTGCCCGGAGAAGTGTTGATGGAGGGCGATACGCCTCGGTAATGAAAGCCACGAAGGAAGGCTTGGCGACGATGAAAGTAAGGCCAGGCACTTCTTATCGGTGCGGTACTTTTGCCCTTGCTCATCTTTTGGATAAAATGCATGCAACGAATGTTTCGCGGCAGGCTTTGTCCGAAATCCCTTCACCTGAGGGCGGATTTAGTATGGCGAATCTCATCGAAATAGCCGGAAAGAATGGCTATGAGGTGACTGCCGTTTATCGCCCGTCTGGCAGCGAAATCATCGTCCCCTCGATCGTCCATTGGAAGTTAGATCACTACGCCGCAATCCTCGAAAAGAAAGGAGACTCCTACAAGGTTGCCGATGCGACGTTTGGAAAGGAGCGGTGGGTTGATGCAGAGACGATGAATGCTGAGGCGAGCGGCAACTTCATCATCGGTGGGACGGTGCCGAACGGTTGGAGGGCTCTGGCTTTGGCCGAAGCGGCACTCATTCATGGTAAGGGAGATCCCAATGACATGGACGATGACGACGATGATGATCCGGAAGATCCTGACGACTGCCCTCCACACGATCCTCCTGGTCCCGGAGATGGCGGAGGCGGCGGTGAGGGTGATGACGACGGATGTGAGAAAAGTGAGGAAGATCAGGGTATGGCAGTCTGGAGAGTCTCCGAACCATACATTTCGTTGCACTTCCACGACACACCGTTGTTCTATGGATTGTCGAGCGGGAAAAAAATGAGGCTTACACTGGGATATCACCACCGCGCCGTTGCTAAGGATGCTTCGATCGCCGGGTTTGGTGATCGTTGGGAGTGTAACTGGATCGAATACATCGACCAGGAAAGTCCGACTGCGACATCTCTCACCGTTGCATTGGCTGGTGGTGGCAAGTCGTCACTGCCTGCAGACGGTAGCCCCGAATACAAGAGCAGCCAAAGGTTGGTAAATCATACAAATTGGTTGGTGCTCGAAGGCCCGTACGGCGACCGAAAAGAGTACGGATGTACCGAGACGTTTCTGAGCGGCGCGAAAAGGTATCATTTGACGAATCATGTCGACGCCTACGGACGTAGTATAAAATACAATTATGAAATCCATACTAACATCGATACGACCACAGTTTTTCGTTTAAAGCAGGTAACAGATATCAACGGCAAAAACTGTGATCTTGATTACACGAATGACAGTCACCCGAACCTGATCACTTCTGTTAAGGATCCGTATCTAAGAAAGGCATCCTTTTTCTATGACAACACAACGGGACGGCTTACAAATATTAACGATGCGATCGGGCTATATTCCGCATTTCGCTACGATGCAACTGGTATCGTAACGAATCTCAATACTCCCTATGGCAATACCGGATTCCGCTTTTTTGAGGGTACTAACGCATTATGCGCGCTAAACCGCGCCATCGAAGTCACAGAGCCAAGTGGTGCGAAGCAGCTTTATGCCTACCGCGACCAATCATCATCACAGATGATCGGAAGTGTATATACTGATGACCCCTACATAGACCGGCGAAACAGCTACCACTGGAACCGGCAGCAATATGCCGCTCTCAGCCCCGAGGGTGGCACAAACTACATCGATATGCCAGAAGCGGACTATGGAAAAGCGTCCATCAACCATTGGCTGCATGGCGATTGGTTCGATTTGCTTGGCAGAGGCACAGTCGTGAATACGTTGAGCACCCATGCGGGGCCAATTGTCGACCCCGCCTACGGACGTCGCAACGGCGGGGTGTATTACACCTACGAGGGGCAGACCAGTCCATTGTTCATCGGCACCTCAAAACGGGTTATTGCAATCCATAACATATTTGGCGACGCAACCGAAATTGGACGCAACAGTTGGGGCCGACCGGAGCGCTTCACATACCATCGCAATGGAACAACCGCTTCATATACGAACGAGTTTGATTTAGATGGGCGCATTCTCAAAAAGGTTTGGGGTCCAAGAGGCGAGATGGTTCGCGGATACGGATACCATCCCACAATCCCGCATCTTTTGACATCAGTCACCAACGCGCTCGGCGGTGTCCTGCGCTTCACCCACGATGCAGATATTAAGGTTACGTCGATTACGACGCCGAGCGGGCTGGTTGTGACAAATATCTACTACACAACCGGTACGTTTGCGGGGTTTTTGAAATCCACAATCGAAGTTGGGTTTACGACAAACTCCTTTGCATACGCGATGGGCAACATCAGTATACGAACAAACGAACTGGGATTGGTTACCTCATACACGCATGACAACTTGAACCGGCTGATTTCCGTTGGCTACCCAGACGGAACAACGAGATCCAATGTTTATACCTACCTGGATCTCACTGCCGTGATGGACAGGGCTACCAACTGGACTCGGATGGGCTACAATAGTGTCCGACAGCTTATATCGAGGACAAACGCCAATGCTCAGGTCACACAGTATGAATATTGTGATTGTGGTTCCCTTAGCTCTATTACTGACTGGAATGGATCGGCACCGCTCGTCACTCACCTCACCCATGATATTGCCGGCCGGCTCACCGCCACCGTCTATTCCGACGGTTTTTCTAGAACGAATGTCTTCGATCCGGACACCGGTCGATTGCTGAGAACCGCCGATTCCTCTGGCCGATTAGTCCACTACGGCTATGGAGACTATAGTTCCATCAACAGCATAGGATTATCCCAATTACCTAACACGGGCCCAGATTCCTACGTTTTTCAACAGACTTTTGATGACTATGGCCGGGTAATCAGTACGCTCAATGCGGACAATGTCACCGTGGTTAACGAATATGATGATCTCGGGAGAATCACCGTGCGAACAAAGATCGATCAGTTCTCGAATACAATTGCAGAAACAAACGTATATTCGGCCAAGGGGCTTGTTGCTCATATCGACGCAATGAACCATAGGACTTCATTCGATTACGACGAAAAAGGAAGACTTATTCGCCAAACCAATGCGAACAGCGAAGTTACCGCCTATACGTACAATGGAGCCGATGAATTGCTGAGCTTGATCGATGGGAAGCTGCAAACTACGTCGTGGCGATATGACGTGTATGGAGACGTGACCAACAAGCTTGATGCCGCAAACAATAGTGTTTTCACAAACATATACGACACGCTCGGTCGCCTCATGAGTCATGGGACGCCAGGCAATGGGCTAGTATCCTATCGTTATGACGTGATGGGCAATCTTACATATGTTGATTATCCCGGAACCGTCTCAGACATTGCTTACAGATACGATCAATTGGGGCGGTTGACCAATATGCAGGACGCCGTTGGTGTCAGTCGTTTTTCCTACACGGACGCAGGCCAGATTGCATCAGAGGACGGCCCGTGGAGCAGCGACACAATTGCCTATACCTACAACAATCGCCACCGTTCCCAATTGGCTCTGGGGCAACCAAATGCCACTGCCTGGACGCAGAGCTACGGCTACGATGGTCATTGGCGTCTCAACAATACATATTCCCCAGCGGGCAACTTTGACTACGCCTATCTCAACGCGGCGTCTGATAAGGTTAGCAGCCTATCATTCCCGACGAGCTCCAGCCAGATGATTTTAAATAATTATGACGGATTTGCACGGCTGCAAGATAGCGACCTATATCCGTCGTACTATGCGGCAGGGGTTGATTGGCATAGCTATGAATATAATTCGGTTGACCAGCGCATAAAACAGACATTTAAGGCCCACAATTACATTGATTACACTTACGATAACATTGGGCAGCTTAAAAGTGCATCTGGAATGGAACAGTATGGTACGCAGGCGCGTTTGAACGAACAGTTTGGCTATGGCTATGATGCTGCGCGAAATTTGCAAAGTCGGACGAACAACAGTTTGGTACAGACTTTTAGTAGTGATAACCGGAACCAACTCAGTGGTTCTGGAAGAAGCGGTACACTCACTGTGGCCGGAAATGTTTCGGTTCCTGCTGCGGCTGTCAGTGTTGGCGCTTCGACGACCGGGGTCGAGGTATATGCGGATGGAGCGTTCGCTAAGGCAGGAGTCACGATCACCAATGGGATCAATGTGTTTTCCGCGGCAGCGACAGATTCTTATGGCCGTACCGCCGCCCATAGCATAACAGCGAATCTTCCGGCCACTGTGACATATCAATATGACGGTAATGGTAACCTGACCGATGACGGGCTGAGAAGTCTAGAATACGATTCGGATAACCAGCTGACGAATATTTATGTGAGTGGGCAATGGCGTAGCGCATTTCAATATGACGGATTGGGAAGACGTAGAATCCGTAAAGAATACAACTGGCAAAGCAGCGCATGGATGCTCACCAACGAAGTGCGTTACATTTACGATGGTAGGGTCGTCCTCCAGGAACGCGACGGCAACAACTGGGTGACTGTCACTTACACCCGGGGAACGGATTTAAGCGGCGGCCTCCAAGGAGCCGGAGGTATCGGGGGCTTGCTGGCACGAACGGACAACCCCAAGCTGGTGATCGGCGACGCAGATGCCACCGCGTACTATCATTGCGACGGCAATGGAAACATTACCGCCCTCGTGAACAGCAATGGGGTGGTCGTCGCAAGCTACCACTACGACCCATATGGAAATCTTTTGGCGAAGAGTGGCGTTCTAGCCGATGCCAACCTCTATCGCTTCTCGTCCAAAGAACACCACGTGAACTCCGGCCTCTACTATTATGGATACCGCTTTTATGATCCCAACCTTCAGCGTTGGATTACCAGAGATCCTGTTGAGGAGTCCGGTGGACTGAATCTATACGCTTTTGCGAATTCGAACCCTATTCTTAATATTGATCCATTTGGCTATTGCACCTCTCCGGGGCCTGACATTGGCGGCCTTATAGGAAATGTGGGAGAAGCACTAGCAGGGGCGGCGGCGGCCGTGGGGGCTGCCGCAGCGGTTGCGGGTGAAGCCATCGCTGCCGTTGCGGCTGCACCCGTTGTTGTTGCTACTGCCGCGGGTGCCGCGGCGCTTGCAGTTGGCGCAGGAATAGGCACATTGATAAACAATTATACTCCAGTCGGTAACATCGGAACTGCTGTTGGCAATTCTGCTCTTGGAAAGTGGCTATTTGCATCCGACAGTAACTCTGATGACTTCCGACCTGGAGACAAACCCAAAGATGCGCCGCCGGGGACGAAACCTATTGATAAAGATCCAAGAACAAAGGATCGGGTGCATGACATAAAACGCCAATTAAAAGGTGACGGAGTTGGTCCGGCA
>JAQGOU010000173.1 GCA_028293445.1 Verrucomicrobiales bacterium
TGAAAAGGCGGTAGCGCGGAAACGCCAAAAACGGAAATGCGCTCTGGCAATCTCGGGAAATTTAGGCCGGGTGACGAAATCCTTTGAAACAGCTCCTTGCGGAGAGTTGCGCTGTGTGGCGATTTGAAATCCTGCGCCACGGTACGCCACAGTTCCGCTTGCCAGTGCGCCTCGCCGCCGGTGTCCCAGAGTTCGATCAGTTCGGGGCGATAAACGAGATATTGATCAAATAGCCACGCGATTTTCTTTGAGAGCTGAAATAATTTTCGCGAGTCACTGCTGTCGCTCAAGTAACGGCTTAGATCGAGAAACGCGAGCTCTCCCAGAAGCGAGGGCAAGTGATGCATCACTCTCCAAACGAGCACATCGAGACGTGAATCAGGTTCCGGAGGCAACTCGGGCCAGCAGGCTTTGAAAATGAGATGTGCGAACGCGTTCGGGAATGGAAATTTGTAGTTTGCGCAGATCGCATTGCGTTCCGCCAACTGCAAGCTCAACCAGCGCGCCATCCCCTGACTCTGGACAACGACGAACTCCGGTTGAAAGGGGAGTTCCAGCGGGACCCGAGAAATTTGCGCAAGTTCGTCAGCCAGGATCTCAAGGCGGTTACTGGTGAAAACTTTCAGACCTTTCGTCATGCAAACGGTGCTCTGGATTTAAACACAGGATACAAGGAATCCGAAAGCAAATCAGAGGTGAGTGTTGAATCGGCGCCAAATCTATTCGTCCCCATGCTTCGGCAGTTCGAGCCAGAAACGGCTTCCCTTACCCAATCGTGAGTCCACCCCCACGGTACCCCTGAGTCGCTCGATGCCTTTTTGGACGATTGCCAGGCCGATGCCGGTTCCTGGATAAGAAGTGACCCCGTGCAATCGTTCAAAGACCCTGAAAACACGCTCATGATGTTCTTTGGCGATGCCGATGCCGTTGTCTTCGATCCAGATTCGAATGTTGCTTGGATCAGAGGTGGCTGCGGCAAAAATTTTGATCTGTGGGGTTACATCCCAGGAAATAAACTTCAACGCATTACTGATCAGATTAAAGAAAACCTGTTTGAGAATGGTTTCATTTCCAAGGACCACGGGCAGTGGCTTGACGACTTCGATGTTCGCCTTTTTTTCTTTGGATTCAAAACGCAAATCAAGCAACACGCTTTCGAGGACTTTATCAATTGGCACCGGCGACAACGTTAATTCCATGCGGCCCAAGCGGCTGTATTCCAGGAGGTCGAGGATCAACTTGTCCATGCGTTCAGCCGACGAGCCGACGCGCTGCAGAAAATCTTGTCCCGTCTTATCGAGTTGTGGCGCGTATTCTTCCAGAAGAACTTGTGTGAACGAACGCATCGCCCGCAACGGTGCACGGAGATCATGTGAGATCGAATAACAAAACGATTCCATCTGATCGTTGATCTCCTTCAGGGCATTGGTTCGTTCATCCACGCGGCGTTCGAGTTCCTGATTGATTTTGCGGCCCATTTCCTCTGCGACCTTGCTGTCGTGAATGTCGGTGCAGGTCCCAAACCACTTGATGATTCTGCCCTGCACATCCCGCAGCGGGACGGCGCGATCGATGTGCCATCGGAATGCGCCATCAGATCCGCGGCGCAGTAAATATTCACACTCAAAGAGTTCCCCGACTTTCATCGCGCGTTCCCATGTTTGCGCCACACGGGTGCGATGTTCTGGATCCACTGCATCCAACCAGCCCGGCCATTGGCTTTCTTCAAAACTTTGCTTCGTGTATTCGCGCCAACGCCGGTTGCAGTACTCGAACCCGCCGTCCGCCTTACAGGTCCAAACCATGTGCGGAATGGCCTCGGCAAGATTGCGGAAGTAGCTTTCATTCTCGAACGCCACACTTCGCTCTGTTTCGGCAAGAAGGAATAGTTGCGCGTTGTCGATTGCCAACGCGGCCCTGCGCACCAGGTTCTCCGCAAAACCGAGATCTGCCGGAGTGAAACGTTGGTTAGACTCTGCGTTGATGAAACTGATCGCTCCAAAGATTTTGTTGCGGGTTTGCAACGGAACAATCAGGCACGACTTTAGGCCAAGAGTGCAGAGCATTTTGAAATGCTCGGGAGACTTGGATGCGGCACGCACGCCTTCTTCGGGAATCTCCGACGCAACGATCGACTGTCCGCTTTTAATGACACGAGGAATGGCGTCCTCGGGACCATCTGGCCAGCGTTGATGAATTTCGAGAGCCAGCTTGATCTTCTCTGCATCGGGATGGACGACAGCAACACGTTCAATCTTCCCGTCGCTGTTGACGATGTCGATGGCGCACCAGTCAGCAATTTTAGGGACAATTAGCTTGGCCAGAGTTTGCAACGTTGTCTTGTAGTCCAGAGAACTGGATAAAATGGCGCTCGCCTCAGAAAGGAAATGAAGTCGTTCCTCGGCACGTTTGCGTTCCGAGATATCCGTGAACATTGCCATCGCTCCAAGAAATTTCCCATCAGGATTCTGGAACGGAGATGTAGCCACAATGCCCCATAGAATGGTCCCATCACGGCGGACATAACGGGATTCATGCTGCTCATGAACGCCCTGGCGCCGCATCTCGATTCTCTTTTCGAACAGTTCCCGGTCTTCCGCCGGGATAAAATCAAAGAGTGAACGTCCCAACATCTCCCCCGCTTCATAACCAAGCATCTTTTCCATGCTTCGATTCGCAAACGTCGTGCGCGCGTCCGCATCGATCATCCAAAGACCTTCAGCGGCAGTTTCAACAATCGTGCGATAACGTTCTTCGCTGGCACGCAGCAATTCTTCAGCACGAATTCTCTCCAGCGCGCCGCCGCAATAATCGGCAAGTGCCTGCAAGGTCTGCAAAGCTTCGCGATCGTACGCATGGACCGAATAGCTTTGAATGGAAAGCACCCCAATAACGCGATCATTATTTCTGACGGGCACAATCATGAGCGAGGCTGAGGGCCGGCTCACATCTCCAAAAGCAGCCATGTCCTCAGACGCAAGAATCGGCGGCTCGCGCAGAATCAATTGGCCTCCGGCGTCAATCACCTGGCGGATGCGTTGCGACGGCGGCTTTCCCTCGTAGGCGGCCGGTACCTCTCGTTTATCCTTTTCAACGAGATCGATATTTAGGACAGGTGTTACGACTCCTAGTTCCGGGGAATAAAGATCAAAGGAGCAGGCGTCCCAGCCCAGGAGTTTCTCTGCTGCTTTGGAAATAATACGCGCAGCTTCTTTGGCGACGCGGGCGGAATTCAACTGCTGGCCGAGATCGAGGAAAATCTGATTGTGTTGCACTCCCTTGGCCTGAATCGGAGCATCTAAAAGAGACGCAGAGACCTCCTGAGAAGATTTCTTCGCGGAACCCGCCTTCGATGTCCTTGTTGCAAATTTGTCTGACACTCTACCTTCTTTCAGCTTGCGAGGAAGCTCCGCGTTGCGGCCTCTTTCTCGTGTTTGCTTAAAAGTTACAAGGGCAGGGCGACGAAGGAAATCAGTAAATTAGAATTACGAAACTTTTGCCGGGTTGCGGTAACTGGCGATAACCCATTCGCTTAGAATTCGATCTGGAGTTTCCACGCTATTCTTCTCGATCGTAAATTCCTGCTGACCCGTATTCTGCGCGATCAACTTCAGACCAAATTGAAAATCCCGGAATTTCTGCGCGCACAAATCGCGCACAGGAATGGACCGATCCAGTGATTGGGAGACCAACAAGTCCGCTGCATCCTCGGTGAAATTAATCTTTAACTTGTGCTCATCATAAAAGCGGCTGGCGAATTCGTAGACCAACTGCCGTGCCACAATCCGTTCCTCTTTCTTGTGTTCTGCCAGCAGTTTCCCGAGCTCACCGGCCGGATCGTTTACCATCTCCCGCGTGACGACAAAACGCCGCACGTTGGTCGAAGGCAACTCGAATTTGAAATCGCGAAAAATGCGTTCGCAAATCGTCATCAAGCCTCGGGCCCCGGTTTGTTCCTCGACCGCCAGTTCTGCAATCCCCCGCAAGCCATCCTCGCGAAAAAGCACTTCAATCCCATACGCAGCAAAAGTCTGTTCGTATTGACGAATAATACTCCCCTCACTGGTGGCCAGGATTTGAAAGAGATCATCAATCGCGAGTGATTGGCACACCACCCGCACTGGCAGGCGGCCGATGAATTCCGGCTCAAAGCCGAACTCCACAAAATCCCTCGTTTGCACCTGGTCGAGGGCGGACTCTGCGGCAACCGCCTTCACGCCAGTCGCCGCGAAGCCGATCGTCGCCTCGCGTAAACGTTTCTGAACAATTTTCTGCAAACCCGCGAACGCCCCGCTGACGATAAATAAAATGTGCTTTGTATTGATCGTGTTCGGCCCCTTCTTGCCGCGCTGGCTAAAATCCATCATGGCCTGGATCTGTCCGGCAATGTCCTGTTGCGCACGTACCGGCACCTCGGTGTCTTCCATTAATTTCAGAAGGTTCGTCTGCACCCCGCGGCCGCTGACGTCACGCCCATGCCCATTCGCCGCCGCCGCAATCTTGTCGATTTCGTCGATATAAATAATTCCATACTGCGCGCGTTCGACGTCGCCATCGGAAAGACGGACCAACTCACGAACGAGATCCTCCACATCGCCGCCGACGTAGCCGGTTTCAGAAAACTTGGTCGCGTCGGCCTTCACGAACGGCACCCCAATCAAGTCTGCGGCGCAACGAATCAGATAGGTTTTCCCGACGCCGGTGGGTCCGACGAGAATGATATTCTGCTTGGCGTAATTGGGCTGATCCTTCCCATCGATCGCGAGGCGAACATGGTGATAATGATCGCAGAGCGCGACGCTCAATACTTTCTTGGCTTCTTCCTGCTTGATCACGAAGCGGTCGAGATGCGCCTTCACATCACGCGGTTTTTTGTCGAAGAAAAATTCGATCGGTTCTGCATCTGCCTTTGGGGCTTCCGGTGGTGTGCCTCCCGTTTCGGGGCGCAGGAATGGGGCTGCCTTGCCGGAGAAATTCTGCTTCATGAATTCCTGCAATTGCTTCTGAAATTCTTCCGGGGAAGAAGGTCCGCTGTGGAAAGGTCTTTGCATAAGCGATCAACGGCTCGATTAAACCGAGCCGTACTAAACTTGATGCACACGCCTCACATTGCAAGAGGCAGATACCCCTATTGATGCACTTTCGGTGCGCGCCCGTGATCGCCAAAACTACTGGGTAAAATCCTCGCTGCCCTGGATGCGGGCGGAAATTTCTTTATTGATCGGCAATGCGCGGGCGACTGCATTTTCCTGGGTCTGCCCCGGGAACGCTTTCATGGCGATAAACAATGCCGCCACAGAATCACCATTGCGATCGCGCAACGGCAGAGTCACCGCGCAGATGTGATTCGCTTTTCCGTAATAGATCTTTTCATTCTTGATGACATTCTCTTCCACTTCGGTTCCGGGTTTGCCGATGTCGTCCTCAGCGCTGCTTGCGATCAAACGCAGTTCTTTATTTTTGTAAGCGTAAATTTTCAGACTCGCCAGACGCGGATACAACGTCATGACATCGCGGATGACCTTTTGCGCGAAGGGTTGACGCGGCGTGTAATTAATCTTCGTATCGGCGAAGTAGCTGACGGAATCGGACTTGGTCCAGTAACCGAGCTTGCCGAACTTGAACGAATTATCGGTTAACGGCGGAATGGCATCCTTGCCATTAAGGGTACAGCGAATCTGGTTCCCCTCACATTTGACGGTCATTTCATGCCAGACACCGGCCGGAATTTCGATGTCGGACCCGAGCGGCGCGCTCCGAACGCCATCCACGAATTTATAGAACTTAAACGAATTTCCTGACGCACTGGCGCGGACGACGTAGTAATTCTTTTCATCCTGAATACGAAAGGCGATGCCCGCCATTTGTTCCACCTTGCCACTCACGCATTTGAAACGGGTCGTCAGGGTGAAGTCGGCGAACGTTTCATCATTGAACATCAGCAGCGGAAAATGTTCGTCGCTCGCGTCGGTTGCCAATTGCGCGAGGACATTACGTTTGGTTGTTTTCGGCGCGCTTGGGCTCAGTGGTGTCAGCACTGCGGGAACGTCATCTTCGATAATTTTCCAATCGCCCGGTTTTCCTTCGCCGGAAACGGTGCTGACAAAATTGGTTGGCGTTTGGTTGAGAGGAAACTGTTTGAAATCAAAATTCCGTTCAGCCGCAAACGCGGAGCAGGTCATCAGGGCAAGCAAGAGGGATACGTGGCGCAACATCACGGCAGAACGTATCAAATTCGTTTCTGTCACCACAAGTTTTCGCTTCGGAAAAAGAAGCGCGCCAATTTTTTAACCACGGATAGCGCCCGCGAGCGGTGCGCTATTTCCTCGCCCCTTTGGGGAGAGGATTAAGGTGAGGGGAAACGCACCGTGCTGCAACAACGCCACAAATTATTTACCACGCCTTTTTAGTGCGGGCGTTTCCCCTCATCCTAACCTTCTCCCCTGAGGGGAGAAGGGATTCGCACCGGTGCTTACTCTTGTTGATTCGATTGCGGCTCCACCGCGCCGGGTTATCTGTCAGTCAGAACTAGATAGTTGCTGCACCGCTCGCGGGTGCTATCCGTGGTTGAAACTGCTTTGAAAACAAAAAGAGACGGACACTTGTCCGTCTCTTGTGAAATCTCAGAGCGTTGGCTCCGTTTAGTAAATCATGTCCGCCACCGTGCGACCGGCCGGAATGAACGGCAGCACGTGTTCGCTGTAAGGCGTGATCACGTCCAGCAGATACGGCTGATCGGAATCGAGCATCCGTTGCATCGCGGCGCGCAGATCTTTCTTAAACATCACGCGTTCAGCCGGCACGTTGAAGCTCTTGGCCATCGTGATGTAATCAGGATAAATGTTCGCGCGATTTTCCGGGTCACCCAGGTAAGTGTTACCGCGATTGCCCGCGAAGAAACGATCTTCCCACTGCACCACCATGCCCAGATGTTGATTGTTCAAAATCAACGCTTTGGCCGCGATCTTTTCAATGTGCGCCATCGCCAGTTCCTGCACGTTCATCACGAACGAACCGTCGCCGTCGATATCGACCACTTGTTTGTCGGGGAACGCCACCTTCGCGCCGAGCGCTGCCGGATAGCCATAACCCATCGCGCCCAAACCAGCGCTGGTCAGAAATTGACGTGGGAATTTGTATTTATACCATTGCCCGGCCCACATCTGATGCTGGCCGACGCCGGTCGTGATAATCGCGTCGCCCTTCGTCAATTCGTAAAGCAACTCAATCGCATATTGCGGCAAAATCACTTCAGACTCTTTGCCGCCCATGTGATCCTTCACATGTTCCGAGCGCAGCACTTCATCCGTCACTTTATAACGAAACGGCGCACGCGTCTTCCATTCGGCAATCTGTTTGTGCCAGGCATCGAACTTCTTCGTGATCCCGCGCTTCTTGAGCATGTCATTCAAACGGCCCAGGGCGTATTTGATGTCGCTCTCGATGGCGAGTTGCACTTTACGGTTCTTGTTAAACTCAGAAGGATCGATGTCGATATGGACAATCGTTCCGGTCTTGCAGAATTCGTCGACCTTACCAGTCACGCGATCATCAAAGCGCACGCCAAAGGCCAGGAGCAAATCAGCTCCTTCTTTGATTTTCACCAAAGGTTCCTTCAGGTCGAAGCGCTGTTTGTATTCGCCGCTCACCGCCCAGTTCGCGAACGCCGCGCCGTGCATGCCGAGCCAACGCAACGAGAGCGGATGCGTTTCCGGAAACGCGCCGCAACCCATGATCGTGGTGGTCACCGGAATACCGGTCGTGTCAGAAAACTTACGCAATTCCGCCGACGCATTGGCCGTAATGATACCGCC
>JAQGOU010000174.1 GCA_028293445.1 Verrucomicrobiales bacterium
GTGAAGAACGGCTCGAAAATCTTCGCTTTTGTTTCCGGGGCGATGCCGCAACCAGTATCCGTCACCTCGATGAAAACATATTTGCCGATGGTCAAGTCAGGCGACAGATAGGTTTCGGTAAGATAAATCTTGTCCGCTTTTATAACCCCGCTGGAAACGATAATCGTGCCGCTTTGATCACCAATGGCTTCGCTGGCATTGATGATAAGATTTAAAATCACCTGGCGAATTTGCGAAGGATCGGCTTCAACCGCGGGAACGTCGCGCGCGAGCTCAAATTTGAGATCAATTTTTTTGTGAATTGAAATCTGCAGCAACTGAACCATGTCCATGATCAGTTCGTTCAGGTCGAGCCGCTGCACCTGAAACCGTCCGCGTCCTGAGTAGGCCAGCATCTGTTTGCAAAGGTCCGCAGCCTGGAGGGTGGTCTTCTCAACGTTAGAAAGATACGGTCGAAGCTGTGAGTTTTCAGGAGCGTGCATCAACGCGAGACTCGCGTTACCAAGGATCGCGGTCAGGAGATTATTGAAATCATGCGCGATTCCACCGGCCAGAACACCAAGACTTTCGAGCTTCTGCGCGTCGAGTAATTTTCGCTCCAGTGCGATGCGTTCATCTTCGGCCTCACGCCGTCCACTGATATCGCGCACCACGCAAACCAGCCCGCCATTTTCAATTTTCGAAAGGGAAATTTCCTGAGGAAACGTGCTGCCATCGCGTTTGCGCCCGATCGATTCACCGCGCCATTGCCCGGCCCGTTGCAGAGCGGGAATGATATCGAATTTAAAACGCTGAAACTCGCTGATGTCATACAGGGCTTCCCAACGTTTACCGATTAATTCCTCCGGGTTGTCGTAACCGTAGATTTTGGCGTAGGCATCATTGAGATAAATGTACGTCTCGTTTTCATCGAGAATCGCCATACCATCCAGGGATGCCTTCATGGAGGCAGACTGTTGCTGGAGCAGCTCCTCGGTTTGTCGGCGTTCGGTGATGTCCCGAAAAACAGAAAGCAGCAGGGGTTCACCAAGTTCCTGTGCCACGAAGGAACAACTGACTTCGACGGCCACCACCCGCCCAGAGCGAAACTTCAGTTGTCGATCAATGATTTTATCAATACTGCGGTTGTTAAATCGCTCCTGATATTTCTGCAGCATCTCTTCCGGGGAGGCTGACTGCTTTGCGTAACAGGCCGTGAATGGCTTGTTGTGCAGTTCTTCAAAAGGAACTCCAATCATCTCGCAGAACGATTCATTGGCTGCGACAATATTTCCCAGGGCATCGGTCAGGCGCATGCCGTCGACAGAACTTTTCCAAACGGAAAGAAAACGATTTTCGGCGAGTTCGCGTTCGGCAATTTCCTTCTTCATTTTGCCGTTGGCTGTTTCCAACTCCATGGTGCGCCAACGGATGTTGATCGCCATCTGATCGAAGGCACCGGAAAGTTCGGCCAATTCATCGGACCCCTGGAGGTTTGCATGCGATCCGATGTCGCCTGCCGCAACCTTTTTCGTAGCCGTTACCAAGCGCGCCATACGGGCGGTGAGTGTTTTGTGAAAGAAATACCAAACCATCAAACAGCCCACCGCGAGAATGATCCCAATCGCGGAGGATCGCCCGACCGCATCGCGAAATGCCTGCTCTTTGGCATCGGCAACATTGTATTCGAGAACGAGAACCCCGGGATTCTGATGCGGCGCTTCTCCCGCAGCGACTCCCAGAGCAAAAGGGAATAGACCCATAACGGTCGTTTTGTCGTCGGAGAGTTTGGTTTCGTTTACTTCAGCGGATTGGACTCGTTTCAGGGCGGCGACGATATCCGACGCTCCTCGAGCCGAAATTGCACGCCCCTCAAGGCGCGGATCCGTTGAAAAGAGAATCTTCCCGCTATCATCGCACACGAAAGCAACGGAGATGTTTTGATGGGACTGGAGCAGGCTGATCTGGCGATTGGCCCCATCCAGGTCACCGATGCCGAAATGATATTCGAGCATGCCGCCGACCTGTTTGCCCAAAAAGTTGGCCCGACGGACAAAATCCTCCTCAATCCGGCGATTGGCTGTGGCAATCTCGTTTTGGAAGGAGAGCAGCCCCAGGGTGATTCCCAAAAGAAATACCAAAGCGGGAATCGTGAACCGGAGTGGCAGCGGAAATCTCATTATTTGATTGTCAGACCCTCTGCTTTGCGCGGATATATTTCCATACGCTGGGATTCAGGACAAAGTGTGCAGGAGCCACAGCGTTTTGAAAACCGAAAAACGAGAAATCATAATGGCCAATTCTTTCGGCAAATTGTTCCAAATCACCACCTGGGGTGAATCACACGGTGGCGGCGTCGGCGTTGTTGTCGATGGATGCCCTCCCCGACTCTCACTCAGCGAAGCGGACATTCAACCCGACCTGGACCGGCGCCGGCCGGGTCAATCGAGAATCGTCACCCCTCGCAAAGAGAGTGATACCGTGCAAATCCTTTCTGGCGTCTTTGAAGGCAAGACACTTGGCACCCCGATTTCGATGTGGGTTAAAAACGAGGACCAGCGCCCCGAAGCTTACTCCGAAATGGCGACGAAGTTTCGCCCCTCCCATGCGGACTACACCTACCAGGCCAAATATGGCATTCGCAACTGGCAGGGCGGCGGACGCACCAGCGCCCGAGAAACCATCGGTCGCGTCGCCGCCGGGGCGATTGCGAAAAAGATCCTACGGGAACGCTTCGGAGTCGAAGTCCTTGCTTACGTGAAGCAGGTGCAAAGAATTTCCTGTGACGTCAATCCAGAGACCGTAAAGGTCAAAGACATTGAGGCAAACATCGTGCGCTGTCCTGACGTGGCGATCGCTGAAAAAATGATCCGCCTCATTGAACGTATGCGCAAGGAAGGCGATAGCGTCGGCGGAATCGTCGAAGGCGTCGTGCGAGGTGTTCCAGTCGGCTGGGGAGAACCGGTCTTCGATCGACTCGAGGCGGACCTCGCCAAAGGAATGCTCAGTCTGCCTGCGTCCAAGGGATTCGATATCGGTTCAGGATTCGGCGGCATTCATATGACGGGCCTCGAACACAACGACCCGTTTCGCATGAAAGGTAATAAAGTCCGGACGACGTCAAATCGGAGCGGCGGTATTCAGGGCGGAATCTCCAACGGCGAGACCATTTATTTTCGCGTCGCCTTCAAACCAGTCGCCACGGTGATGCACGAACAGGATACGGTCTCGAGCGAATTGAAAAACACCACTTTGAAAGGTCGTGGCCGTCACGATCCTTGCGTCCTACCGCGCGCCGTCCCGATGGTGGAAGCAATGACCGCTCTTGTTCTGGTAGACCATGCGCTTCGACATAAAGCGCAATGTGAATGAATCTGAAAATAATTTGAAACGTTTGTAGGATTGCGGTGTCTACATCTATATAAGCCGCGTAACGTGCATCGAGTCTCCCAACTTGACACGTAGAACGCACAATTCCTACTGAAACTAACCTGCCCTCCGTAACAGGAGGGCTTTCTCTTGTACAACGTTCTTTCTAGGGCGAGACTACTTTTAAATCCTTCAGGGCATTGATAAGGAACTGCATCGCGATCGCCGCGAGAAGAAGTCCCATCAGACGCTCGGCGAGTCGTAAAAAGATCGGGTTAAGCCACTTCGCACCACGCGCGGATAATGCCAGAAGGAGATAGCTCACTCCGCAAACTGCGATAATGCAGAACAGTAGCGCGACGTGCTGTTGAAAGTTTGAGGCTTTATTGTGTAGAAGAATGGCCGTGGAAATGGCGCCTGGCCCAACGAGTATTGGGACCGCCAGAGGCGTGATGGCGATGTCCTCTTTTGCCATCCCGGCATTTTTTTCTTCTCGCGTTTCCTGCACCGGCGATCGCCGGGCTCGCAACATATCCAAGGCAACTAAAAGCATCACCACACTGCCTGCCATCTGAAATGCCGTGATCGTGATTCCCAGGAGACTGAAAATCCATTTGCCGGCGTAGGCAAAACTCAGCAGAACCCCCGCCGCGACCACCGACGCCAATCTCGCCATCCGTATGCGCGCCTGAGGCGTATCGGAAGGAGTCATGGCCAGAAACGTTGGCACTGCCGAAATCGGATCAATGATGACGAAGAGCGAACTGACGGCGAGAAAGACGTATTCGAATAATCCCAATGGGAGTTGCTGCCCCGCCGTTTCAGCCAACAGCATCATATCGAACATGGCGCGAGAATCGCGTCCCGCATGCCGTGAATAATTTTCTTATCAGCCGGACAAATCGTGGCGAGCGCCCCCGACAATTGCGCGCGTGCCGCGTCACCTTCGCCGCTCACAAAATAATAAGGACAGAGCCGAACACGTGACGGCATCGGAAGCAGTTGGTTTTTCTCGAAGTCGAACCAATTTGCGTCCACCACTTTTGTTTTATGAAACCGCTGGAGGACATAAGGCGAACAGTTGAAGTTCGCGATCGCTTCATCCACGGCTGCGCTCCATTCGCCCTGCGATAAATCGCTGCCAAGATAAACCCCGCGAGAGCCCCAGGCCTTTTCCGAGTAACCAGAAATTTTTAAAATCAGTTCCCGATCGCGTTGCGATAGCGTCTTTAACTGTTGCCAATCCGTCAGGTTGATTTCAGGAATCGCTCCATGCGGCGGCAGCGGCGCAGGATCAACGAGCCACGTGTAGGGAATAATCTTTTGCAAACGGTCCAGAAAGCTTTCTCCCAGTTCCTGACGCCAGAAGTTGCGCAAGTTTCGATTCCACAACAGCGCAAACAGCATCTTCTCTTCGAAGAGCGGTTTCGGTGGTGGCGTGACCTGGATCTTTTTCTCGGTCACACTTTCGAAAATTTTCCCGGCGCAAGGAACATTCTTCAGATCGAACAGTTCGAAGAAACGATAAATCGCATCCCCTTCATTGAAGTCACAAGAACCTGAACTTTGGACCTTGAACCTTGAACCCATCTCTCGCGCCATCCATTCCATTTCGGGGCGATAGGTCGCAGCTTCTTCGGAAACAACGATGCGAACGCACGGTGCATTTCCAAACACTCGGGCAAAATTCTGAATCATTCCATCGGCACCACCAAGAATGCGTGCAGAAGGGTTTAGCTCAGAATAGGTCTTGTTGAGCCAGGCGGTAAGACCAATCCCTCCGGGAACGCTATCCAACTCCGTGATGCTGAAACCACTTTCGGTCAGAAGAATGTCAGGACGAATCACCCGCGGCACTTCGTTCTTCAGGGCGGGTGAACGTTGGAGTTCGATCAACTCCGCTGGTTTGCCCTGGTCCAGCCAGCGCGCAATCCATTCTGGCTGCTTTCCTTCCACACTCTTGCGGTAGAGTAAATTGACGGCGCGATTAAATTGTAACAGCACGCGTCCGAGCGTCTCCAACTCTGTCGCTAATTTTTCACCGAGCGGAAAAGGTGTCGGTGAGATCCGCCAGTCCTGACCCGAGAAAAGCCCATCAGTCGGAATGCGTTCGCGGACAAACGCAGCCGCTTCAGCTGGCGACATAGAATCGTAGGTTTTCACTTACTCTCTATACTCGAACACAAACAGGGCCAGTTGTCTAATGTCACGCAAATGCCGAGAGCCGAATGCTGTTTTGCGAATTGACGATTCCGATCAGCTCAGCAATTTCTTAATCACTTCGCCATGAACGTCGGTAAGCCGAAAATCACGACCTTGAAAACGAAAGGTGAGCTTTGTGTGTTCCAACCCGAGCAGATGCAAAATGGTCGCGTGGATGTCGTGAACATGACAGCGGTCGGTCACCGGGCTGAAGCCAAATTCGTCCGTCTCGCCCACAACCTGCCCGGCTTTGACTCCGCCACCGGCGAACCACATCGTGAAAGTATCGATATGATGGTTGCGCCCGGTGCTTTCGCGATTCTCTCCCATTGGCGTGCGACCAAACTCGCCACCCCAGACAACAAGAGTGTCTTCGAGTAACCCGCGTTGTTTCAAATCTTTGACTAGGGCAGCCTGCCCCTGGTCGACTTCTTTGCAGATTTTCTCAAACGATTTTTCGAGATCTTCGCCCGGACCACCATGACTATCCCAGTTCGTATGATACAACTGCACGAACCGCGAGCCGCGTTCCACCAGACGGCGCGCGAGCAAACAGTTGCGCGCAAAAGAACCTTCTCCCTCTTTGATTCCGTACAAATCGAGCGTCGCTTGGGATTCATCCGAAAGATCGATAAGATCAGGCGCGCTCGTTTGCATGCGATAGGCCATTTCATAAGCAGAAATACGCGTGCGAATTTCTTCATCCCCGGTCGCAACAAGCCGTTTCAAATTCAAATCGCGGATGGCGTCGATTGTATCGCGCTGGCGTTGCGCAGTGACGCCTTTGGGATTGGATAGATTTAAGATCGGTTCGCCTTGCCCGCGCAACGGCACGCCTTGATACGTTGTTGGAAGGAAACCACTCGTCCAATTCATTGCGCCACCACGGGGACCGCGCGGTCCACTTTGCAGAACAACAAAGCCGGGAAGATTTTGACACTCGCTGCCAATGCCATAAGTAACCCATGCGCCCATACTGGGTCGCCCAAACTGTGAAGAACCCGTGTTCATGAACAGTTTCGCCGGAGCATGATTGAACACGTCCGTTGCACAGGTTTTTAAAATGCTGATGTCGTCAACGATTCCGGCGGTATACGGGAACATTTCTGAAACATGCGCACCGCTCTGTCCGTGCTGCGCAAATTTTCTGCGCGTGCCGAGAAGCTTTGGGGGATCCTTGACAAAGGTATCCATGAACGCGAACCGTTTGCCTTCGATGTACGATTTTGGAATCGGCTGGCCATTGTATTTCACCAGGTCCGGCTTGTAATCAAACAACTCCAACTGGCTCGGGCCGCCGGCCATGAAGAGATAAATGACATTCTTAACCTTCGGCCCGAAATGCGGCTGTTTTGGCTCGAACGGATTAACCAGTTTTACTCCTTGTTGAGCCGCAGACAGTTTGTTGTCGCTCAGCAACGAGGCGAGCGCAATGCCGCCGAGGCCGAGCGCGCACTTGCTGAAGAAATGTCGGCGTGTGACATCTTCCAGGCCGCCAGTGTGATTCGGGTTATTTAGAAAATGAGACATAACTTACTCTCGCGAAATCGTTTCATCCAGGTTGAGAAGGACGCGCGAAATCGTGGTCCAGGCTGCGAATTCTTTCACATCGGCTTCCTTAATAAGTTCTTTCGGGGCCAACGCTTTTGCTTCTGTCGGGGCCGCCGCGAAATTACGTTTTTCCGCGTCCAGCAGTGTAGCCAAACGCTCGCGCTCACTTTTCTCCGGGTGACGCGAGAGACACAATCGAAAGGCATAATCCAACCGCGCCTTGCCTTCTTTCGGCGCCTCGCTTAACACGCGCGAGGCCAATCCTTGCGCTAATTCGACAAACGATTGTTCATTCAGCAATGTGAGTGATTGGAGTGGGGTGTTGGAGCGAAGACGGCGCGTGCAAACCGTGGAAGAATCTGGTGCATCGAAAACCACCAACGCGGGCGGCGGAGTGGCACGATAGAAAAAAGTGTACATGCCACGCCGATATTTATCGTCCCCAGGACTGACATTCCATTCCCGATTCATCTGCCCAAGTTTCATGACGCCGTCGGGAATCGGCGGGAACACGCTTGGACCGCCAATTTTTTCCGTCAGCAAACCGCTCGCAGTCAGTTCAGAATCACGCACCACTTCAGCTTCGAGACGAAAACGGTTCTGTCGGGCGAACAGTTTGTTGTAAGGATCCACATCCTTTAATTCACGCCGCGCGTCGGAGGATTGGCGATACGTTGCCGACATGACGATCAGTCGATGCATTTGTTTGACGCTCCACTTTTGGTTGGTGAACTCCCGCGCGAGCCAATCGAGCAGTGCGGGATGGGTTGGAGCCGAGCCCTGGGTGCCGAAATCATTGTCTGTCTCGACCAACCCTTTTCCAAAGCAATGCATCCAAATGCGGTTCACGGTCACGCGTGCCGTCAAAGGATTTTCCGGTTCCACCAGCCATTTGGCGAGGTCAAGTCGGGTCAAATTTGTTCCCGCCGCAGGAGTCGCGCTTGCGGGCATCTGTTGCTGCACGATCTTCGGGAATCCTGGAGAGACGCGATCACCATGGCGGGTGAAATCGCCTTTGATGAAAAGAAAACTCTCACGCGCCTCTTTGCGTTCCTGCAAAACCATCGTGGAGTCGGCTTCCCGGTTTTTTGCTTCAGCCCTCGCCAACTTTGCCCTCTCGTGTTTGTAGGTTTCGTCCTCCTTGCGAATTTGATCAACGAGAAGAAGTTTTTCTTTGAAGGATCGCTTGCCTGCCGGAATCACCAGCGATTGTTGAACTTTTAATTTCAACTTTGCGGTTTGTTCCGCAGTCAGAGCCTTTTCCCATTTCACAATCTCGTCGTGGGTATTTTTAATGTAAATGTTCAGAGCAATTTCCGCCTCCTGCATGTGCTTTTTAGCGGTCTCAATTTCTTGTTTTTCCTCGTTACTCAACAATTCCAAATCCGGTTCGTCCTGGTTATTCAAGAAAGCAAAAAGCTGATAATATTCCTTTTGCATCAGAGGATCGAATTTGTGGTCGTGGCATTGTGAACAGCCAATGGTTAGCCCGAGCCAGGTGGTGCCCGTAGTGTTCACGCGGTCCAAGACTGATTCGATGCGAAACTGTTCTTTGTCGATGCCGCCTTCCTGGTTGATCATCGTGTTGCGATAAAAACCGGTCGCAACCCTTTGCTCCGTCGTCGCCTTCGGCAAAAGATCACCCGCGATTTGTTCAATCGTAAATTCATCGAAAGGCAGATCTTTATTGAAGGCATTAATGACCCAGTCCCGGTATTTCCAGATTTGCCGCGGCGCATCAACGCTGAAACCATTTGAATCGGCGTAATGCGCGGCATCCAGCCAATGACGCGCCTGCCTTTCGCCGTAATGGGGATTGGAGAGCAGTTGCTCGACTAGTCGTTCGTAAGCATCGGCGCGATGGTCGTTCACGAAAGTATCGACATCACTGATCTTCGGCGGGAGTCCAATCAGGTCCAGATACAACCTTCGAATGAGCGTGATCTTGTCAGCTTCCTTTGCAGGCTTAATTTTCTGTTTTTCCAACCGCGCCAGAATGAAGTTATCAATTGGATTGCGAACCCACTTTTTATTTTTCACGGCAGGCACAGCAACTGTGGACGGGGGTGGAACAAAACTCCAATGCAGCACGGCGTCCGGTTTTTCGTCAGCGGGCGCTTTAGCTCCCTCGTCAATCCAACGTTTCAGCAGGGCGATTTTTTCTTCATCCAGCGGGGCCTTCTTGAACGGCATTCGCGAAAGATCTTTTGCGACGCCTTGAACCGCTTTGATGAGTAAACTTTCGTCACTTTTCCCGCGAACAATGGCGGGACCATGATCGCCGCCCTTCAAGATAGAAGTCGCAGTGTCGACACGAAGATTGTGTTTCTGCTGGGTCGCGCTGTGGCATTGATAACACGCCGTGGAAAGGATCGGCTTGATCTCTTTCATGTAGTTGACCGATTCGGCAGATCCGGTAACGGTCAACCAAACGGCAGCAACAATGCCAAGACGTTGGTTTACGGACGACATAGCGTGATCAAGATGTCAGGATACTAGTGACAAGCCGAGGTGGAAAAAACATTTACTCCTTTGCCGGAGCAATAAACACCTGTTCTTCTTCAAATGCTCTCCTCCGCAGGTTCCATCATGGCGCATCAAACCCTGACGTTTAAAGCTTCGACACTCTTCACACGATTTAAGATTGCAGCAGTAAATCTCATTGCCCCGGCGGCGCGGGATTCCTAAAGTGCATCATCCAATATGAAACGTTTCCTCGTCAGCTTGCTTTGCATCTCTAGTTTGCTTTCGGTCTACGCGAAAGAGTCGCCACCGAACATTCTCTTCATCATGTCGGATGATCATGCGGCGCACGCTATTAGCGCTTATGGGAGCAAGTTGAACAAAACGCCGAACATTGACCGCATTGCCAAGGATGGAGCGTTGTTTAAAAACTGTTTCGTGGTGAATTCAATCTGCACCCCGAGTCGCGCCGCAATCCTCACCGGCAAATATAGCCACAAGAATGGCGTGCCCGTTTTCAATCGGTTCGACGGGAGTCAATGGAACGTGGCCAAGGAGTTGCAGAAGGCAGGCTATCACACGGGTATGATCGGCAAATGGCATCTCGGCAGTGATCCGACCGGCTTTGATTATTGGACGGTCTTGCCCGGCCAGGGAAAATATCACGACCCTGTTTTCATCGAGATGGGAGAGACCAAAAAGTTCAAAGGTGGTTATGCCACGGATTTAATCGGCGATTTCTCGCTGCAATTTCTTGAAAATCGACCCAAGGACAAACCGTTCTATCTGATGTGCCATCACAAAGCCCCGCATCGCCCGTGGGAACCAGATGCGAAACATCAACATATGTACGACGATGTTGATTTTCCGGAACCGGCGACGTTCAACGACGATTACTCCGGGCGCGGCAGCGCGGCGAAGGAAGCAGAGATGCGCATCGACCGCGATCTGACTCCGAACGATCTAAAGCAGGAACCGCCACCAGGCCTCACCCCTGCCCAACTCAAACATTGGAAATACGAACGCTACATGCATGACTACCTCGCCTGCATTGCATCGGTGGACGATAACGTGGGGCGCGTGCTCGATTACCTGGAGAAGCATGATTTGGCGAAGAACACGATCGTGATTTACACCTCCGACCAAGGCTTTTATCTCGGTGACCACAACTGGTTTGATAAACGTTTCATGTATGAAGAATCGTTACGTATGCCGTTCGTCATTCGTTACCCGGGCCACATCAAACCGAAGAGCACGAATGACAAGATGATCTTAAACGTCGATTTTGCGCCGACGTTCCTGGAATACGCTGGCTTGAAAACCCCGCCCGAAGTGCAAGGGCACAGTATCGTTCCGCTGCTTGAAGGCAAAACGCCGAAGGACTGGCGTAAGTCGATGTATTACCGTTATTACCACTACCCGGCCGATCACAAAGTCCAACCGCATTGGGGCGTGCGCACGGACCGTTACAAGCTGATTTACTTCAACAAGATCAAAGAATGGGAATTGTACGATTTGCAAGCGGACCCGCACGAACTCAAGAGCGTTTATGAAGATCCGAAGTACGCAAAGATCCGCGCGGAGTTAACCCAAGAAATTGAGCGGCTCCGCAAAGAATTGGATGACCGGGATCAGTTCGCAGATATTCAGAAATAACCTTACTCACCAAAAGAGACTGTTATTTCTGTAAAAATATTTCGTCGGTTTGTGCGACGCCGTTCGTGCGGATAACTACCGAACCGTCGCGAATTTCCACGACTTGAACCGTCACATTCGTGCGGCCGATCTTAACCTTGGCTGTTTCCGACAAGGAAAAGGTCTGGTTGTTGATCAGAGCCAGCTTTTTGTTTCCAGAACCCATAATTCCCTTGAGCATCAGGGTGTCTGGGATTTTGAGCGTCTTCGTATTTGCATTCGCATAGCGTATACCTGAACCGCTGGGCCCTCCAGACCCACTGGGGCCATCGAGGATCTGAAGACGGGCTAAATCATCACTGGAGATCTGCAGGTCCCGGCCATGTTTCATCCATTCCAGAATGCGGTTGAAACCGAAATCTTTCTCCACTTCAATCAACAGGCCGGCCTGACCAAAGGTGTAAAGATTGGCTTCGATCACCGCTTGTTCAAAGGGCTGACTCATGGCACCCATCAGCTGAAACGATAGCAATTCGCAAAAGGCTTCGCGCGTCTTGCCTTCCAGATGGATCGAGCGTTCGAGCGGCAGGTTCTCCAAATGCCAAACATGTCCGAACTCGTGGGCGCAGATCGCAGTCAGGCGCGCGCGTGGCAGTCCGCTTAAGAGGTAAACTTTGTATTCCATCCGGACAGGCTTTTGTTTCGTTAAAATGTCGAGTTCGGTCATCTCCGAGCCATTTTCGTCAAAAAACGTTGGTTTGGTGAGACCTGATATTTCAGGATAACGGGGATCGTAACTCTGGCCTGCGAGTTGATAAAGGTGATCGGCGGAAACCAGTGAAACGGTGACGTTCGTTTCGGGAAACTTCATGGAAAAGCGGTAGAACGTTCGCTCCAACTCCTGGCGCGTTTCCCGCGCAATTTCGTCCGCATCCTGCTGAACAAAAATTCCAGCCTTGAAATCGTCTCCACAAACCACTCGTCCATCGGTCAATCGATTGAACGAGTCCTTTCTCAGCGGCATGCGACAAACTCCGCAACGGGGCACCAGCAAATAACAGCGGAGACAAACCATCCTTTTATCTCCACCCACGCCCTGGATCGCGAATATCTCCGTGGCCTCCTTATTACAGTTGCTGCATTTGTTCGCCGCAAACCCAGTGATCGATGACGCCAATAGTAGGACAAAAAGGAGGAGTGACCGCATAATTAGGGGAATAGGACCATTCATAAGACAAGTTCAACAAAGCAAAAGTCATTCCTTGCGTCGAGCTAAACTTCAGATGCCTATCATCTGTTGGCTCGCGATCTTCAGTTTGCGCCAATGGAGGTGTCAATGACCTGGATCGGCCCGCGGCCACGCAGTGCTTGGGCAAAGTCACCTCGACGGCGCAGGGATTGTATTTGCGTGACAGGGTCCGGAAGCTACATTCGCTTCCATCCGTATGAATACGTGCTCAACCCGATCAGTCCGATGGTTCACTCGCGCATGCAACGCTGCCGCTTTGTCTCTGTTGTTGCTGATTTTTTTGGGCTCCATCAGCCCTGTTGTCGCTGCAGACAAGCCGAATTTAATTTTCATTCTCATTGATGACATGGGGTGGACGGACCTCGGATGTTACGGCAGTAAATATTTTCAAACGCCGAACATCGACCAATTAGCGAGTGAAGGGATGAAGTTTACCCAGGCCTACGCGGCTTGTCCGGTTTGTTCGCCAACACGAGCCAGTATTCTCACCGGAAAATATCCCGCGCGATTGCATCTCACCGATTGGTTGCCGGGCAAGGTCGATAAGCCGGATCACAAATTGGCGCGTCCCACCATTCGACAACAATTGCCGTTGGAGGAAACGACCATTGCTGAAGTGTTGAAACCTGCCGGTTACGTTTCTGCCAGCATTGGGAAGTGGCACCTCGGGGGAAAAGAATTCGATCCCGAGAAGCAGGGATTCGACGTCAACGTGGCAGGCAATCACAATGGCTCGCCTGCGAGCTACTTTTCTCCCTATCACAAGGGGACCCGCACGATTCCATTATCCGACGGGAGGCCGGGTGAATATCTAACGGATCGTCTCACCGATGAAGCGTTGAAGTTCATCGAAACCAACAAAGACAAGCCGTTCTTTGTCTATCTCCCTTTTTACGCGGTGCACATTCCATTACAGGCAAAAGAGGAGCTGATCGAAAAATATAAAAAGATTAACGATCCGCGTGGTCTCCAAAAGAATCCCGTCTATGCCGCTATGATCGAGAGCGTCGACCAGAACATCGGTCGTTTGATGCAGAAATTAAAAGAGTTGAACCTCGCGAGCAACACGGTCGTCTTCTTCACGTCAGATAACGGTGGGGTCGTCGTGCCCGAAGGGGGCATCACCCCGACTTCCAATGTTCCGCTCCGCGCTGGCAAAGGTTATCTCTACGAAGGCGGAATACGTGAGCCGCTGATCGTGCGTTGGCCAGGAGTGATCAAAGAAGACACCATCTCCACCAACGTGGTGAGTTCGGTCGATTATTTTCCGACCATTTGCGAACTCGCAGGCGTTCGATCCACCAACAAGATCGATGGCGTGAGCCTGGTTCCTGTCTTGAAACAAACCCGAAGTTTGCCGGCGCGCGAACTCTATTGGCATTATCCGCATTATGCCAATCAAGGCGGCAGACCCGGCGGCGTCATTCGCGAGGGCGACTTCAAATTGATAGAATGGTACGAGACAGGCGCGTGGGAACTCTATGACTTGAAGAATGATCTCAGCGAAAAAACCAACGTCGTCCAAAAGCATTGGGACCAGGCCGTGAAGATGCAGATGAAGCTCGATCAATGGCGTCGCTACACCGGAGCCCAAATGATGCTGCCGAACCCCGACTACGATCCCAAAGCATCTTCGAGTTTTCGAACGATACTGGAATAAATTTCCTTTTCTTTAGATCGATCCTCCCTCGTGATCTTAGCGATAGCTGGGAAAATGCAGGCACAGAGTGCGCCTCGTGCCGCCATTTCACCAAAAGGGTCGTTTTTAGGTCTCTCTTCCAGAAATGGACTCAAAAAATGGAGTGCAATTCTCCCCTCCTCTAGAAATCCACTCAGTTTTGGTTCAAAAAGTCGCCCTCCGCTGGAAATTCGTCCGTTTTTGAATCAAAAATAAGCCAAAATCCAGATTGCATCCATTTTCACGTCCAAAAATGGGTTCATCCTCTGTCGCAGCGTCCATTTTTGCTCTAAAAAGTGACCATCCTCCAGGTGATGAGCATTTTTTGGAGCCAAAAAACCTTCATCCTCTAGAGGATGAGACCATTTTGGTCCTAAAATGGAGTCATATCCGGGATATGGTCCCGTTTTGGAGTAAAAATACCTTCATCCTCCAAGTGATGAACCCATTTTCGTCGTAAAAAGAGGTCATCCTCCAGAGGATGGTCACTTTTTAGAGCAAAAATGAGCGTTGCGACAGAGGATGAAGGTTTTTTTACTCTAAAACGGAGGCATATCTAGATTTTCGGTGGCTTTTGGAGTGAAATTTGGCGGCGAGCCGCCGAAAGCGGAATGAATTCCGTTGGTTCGAATACATATTCCGTCGGAATCGCGGAATTTACAGCGACGCTGATGTTTTCTGCCGAACCAGTCATACGATCCCTTGCCGAAAAAGCGTTTCGCTCGCCGCACCTTTGTGTTTTACTTCACGCCGCGATGAAAAAGACCAAAGCCGCAACCAAAGCCACCGCGACCCGCAAATCCGTTTCCGTCGTCAGGCCCGTTGCGATCGCCCACTCGACCCACACGGTTGTTCCCGTCAAAGATCGTCGTTTGAATTTCGGCAATAAATGGGACTTCGCCCCTGCCCCGGAATCGGTGCCGGTCAAAATTGAGAAGCGCTATGAGCTTTTCATTGGCGGCAAATTCGTCGCGCCCAAGTCGGGGAAATATTTCGCCTCCATCAATCCAGCCACGGAAGAAAAGCTCACGGAGATTGCGTCGGCTAATGCGCAGGACGTCGACAACGCCGTCAAAGCCGCTCGTGATGCTTACGAGAATGTCTGGAGCAAAATGCCCGGACGCGAACGCGGCAAATATCTTTATCGCATCGCCCGCATCATTCAGGAAAAGGCCCGCGAACTCGCGGTGCTCGAAACCATGGACGGCGGCAAGCCGATCAAGGAAAGCCGCGACTTCGATCTCCCGATGGTTGCGGCCCATTTTTTTTATCACGCCGGTTGGGCGGATAAATTGCAGTATGCCTTTCCCGGAAAAACACCGCAGCCTCTTGGCGTTGTCGGACAAATCATTCCCTGGAATTTCCCGTTACTGATGGCGGCCTGGAAAATTGCCCCGGCGTTGGCTTGCGGCAACACGGTCGTCCTCAAGCCCGCTGAAACCACCAGCATCACGGCGCTGCATCTGGCGCAAATCTTGCAGGAAGCCGAATTGCCCGAAGGCGTCGTGAATATTGTTACCGGCGCCGGCGAAACCGGCAGCGCGATCGTCAATCATCCGGACATTAACAAGATCGCTTTCACCGGTTCTACCGAAGTCGGCAAGATGATTGCCAAGGCGGTCGCGGGCACAGGCAAGAAACTGACGCTGGAGCTCGGCGGCAAAGCGGCCAACATTTTATTTGAAGATGCGCCCATTGATCAGGCCATCGAAGGCGTCATTTCCGGAATCTATTTCAATCAAGGCCATGTCTGCTGCGCCGGTTCACGACTCTTCGTCCAGGAAAGCATTTACGGCAACGTGATCCGCAAACTGCGCGACCGCATCCAGACCTTGCGCGTCGGCAATCCACTCGACAAAAACACCGACATCGGCGCGATCAATTCCAAGCCCCAATTAGAAAAGATCCGCGAGATGGTGCAAAGCGGCGTCGATGAAGGGGCCGAACTGGATCAATGCCGCTGCGCGTTGCCCGCGAAAGGTTATTGGTTTCCGCCGAGCTTTCTCACTAACGTCACGATGTCGCATCGCGTCGCCCAGGAAGAAATCTTCGGCCCCGTTCTCAGCGTGATGACGTTCCGCACTCCGGAAGAAGCAGTCGAGCGTGCCAACAATACCCCCTTCGGACTGAGCGCCGGCGTCTGGACGGACAAAGGGAGCAAGATTTTCAAGATGGTGAACAAGCTGCGCGCAGGCGTGGTCTGGGCGAACACTTACAACAAGTTCGATCCAGCGAGCCCGTTCGGTGGCTACAAAGAAAGCGGCTTCGGTCGCGAGGGTGGAATGCAAGGGTTGAGTGCTTACGTGAAACTTTGACCGGCGGCTCGTTTATAGGAGTCGATGATCTATTTAAAGGCCGTTTTTCCGTTGGCAATCAAAGTCACATTGTCGAGAGCCGGTCCGGCGTTACCCGGGGTCAAACTCTGGAACATCACCATGTCCAAGCCGGTGCCGGTGACAGCAAACTCGTACGTTCGCCATTGAAAGGGTTGGTGATGTCATGTTCGAGCGTTGCCATTCCCCAGATTCGGGCGCCACTTCTGAACCCGTATCCGACGATGCTAAAGATAAAGCCCGCTAGAGCAGCAACGGCCCCGAATGCAAGTGCTCCGAATAACACGTTTGAAACGCCTGCGAGTTTCGGATCGTTGGACAGCGACTCGCGCGATCGTACCAGGAGAGCATAGGAAATGAGCGTCACCGCAGCGGCTCCGAGGAGGCATCCCAGGATTCCCGGCAGATCAGCCCATCCGTATCCCTGCCACCAATGGCCCTGCCCAGCCATTTTTTCCCACGGGCGGAAAACAATGATGGTGAGTAAGAGAACCGATCCTCCGAAGATTCTGAATAATATCCGTATCGGCATAGCGTTCGTGGTGGAGAGCCGAAGCTGAACTGCGCGTTCGGAAAACGCAATGGAATCATCTCCGACCGTCGTACCATTGTCCACACAAGGCCGGGTCGCGCTGAGTTTTGCGCGGGGAGAGGGCGGCGCGGAAAAAGAATCCGAGCCATTCCCGGGCAGAATAAAGCTTCACTTTGCGCGCCGAGGTGATGAGGGGGTGTTGCGAAAGGATCTTCATCTTCAAGCCACGCTTTTTCGCGAGCGCTTTTAAGCGTTCGCTCAAGTCGAGTTCTTCGGCGACGAAGAGGTGGTTGCTAAAGCCGCCGATTTCGCGGAAGGCGCTTGCTTCGCAATAGATGAATGAGCCCGCAGCCCATTTTTTTATCCGACTGAGCTGATTCCAGAGCATGCCTCCGAAATTCATGAACGGATGAAAGCCATCGAGTCGCACGGTGCTGCCGCCGCCGATGACCTTCTTTTTTTCGATGACAGCGGCGACGTCAGCGAAGAGTCCGGGGCTGGGCTGCGAATCTGCATCCACAAACACAAACCAGTCGCCGGTGGCCGCCGCCGCACCGCAATTGCGGGCGCGTCCGATTTGATTCACCGGTTCAAAAACGACTTTCGCTCCTGCCTTGGCTGCAATTTCGGCGGTGCGATCGGTGGAGTTGTTGTTGCAGACGATGAGTTCGGTTTCCCAGCCAAGTTTGTGAAAGGAGGCCATGGCAGCCGTCATGGTGCGCAGGGATTCAGCGAGAAGCTTTTCTTCGTTAAAGGCCGGGACGATGACGGAGATTTTCACCGGGCAAATGGTCGGGCCAATCGGGCGCATTGTCCACTCTGCAACGTTCGAAGTAAGTAGGTGAGGCTCGGTGGTTTGGAGTCCTGGCTTCAGCCGGTAAGGATTCGAACTGCGACACTATTAAACTTTTGCAAATGCTTTGGGCAAATCGCACACGTTGCCGGCTGAAGCCGGGACTCCGAACCACCGACCTCCGAACCCCAAATTAGCTTTCAGCACACCATCGAGGCATCGCCTGTGCTCTGGGGCGCACCTCACTTCATCGGAACTTAAGGTGCGCTGAAGAATAATGGCTCCCATGAGTGCGAGTTCAGTGCTATTCTCGGCGTCAAGATTCATGAGATTACTCGTTGTTGAAGACGAAGAGGATTTACGCAATGGGCTCGAACAGGCGTTACGTGAGGAGGGTTATGCCGTCGATGTGGCACCGGATGGCAAAGAAGGCCTCTATAAAGCGGAAGCCTGGGACTACGATGCCATTGTCCTCGACGTCATGCTGCCGGAAATGGACGGATGGGAAATCCTGAGCCGCCTGCGCAAAAAGAAAAAGACGCCCGTGCTCATGTTGACCGCGCGCGATGGTGTTCGCGATCGTATCAAGGGCTTGGATCTTGGGGCGGATGATTACCTCGTTAAACCGTTTAACCTCGCGGAACTCATTGCGCGGGTTCGTGCCCTGATCCGCCGCGCTGCCGGAACGCCGAATCCGGTGGTGACGATTGATTCCATTAACATCGACATGGCGGCAAGGACCATTTCTGTGGATGACGCGCTCGTAGCTTTGACTGCTCGCGAGTATGCCTTGATCGAGTATCTCGCCTCGCGTCGTGGGAAAGTCGTGAGCCGAACCGAACTGTACGATCATCTGTTTTCCGAGGAGGACGAATCTTATTCCAACCTGCTCGATGTCCATGTCTGCAATGTCCGGAAGAAGATCGGCAAAGATTTCATTCAAACCCGACGCGGCCATGGTTACGTAATCGACTGAGGAAACATTAATGCTCCCCCAATCCATTCGCTGGCGGATTCAGGCCTGGCACGGATTCTTGCTCGTCTGTGTCGTGGGGGCGCTGCTGTTTGCTTTTTATGGATATGACCGTGCCGAGCGATTGCGCGAAATCGATGCGGAACTGCAATCCACACTGACACCGCTCCTGCCCGCGATTGGCGGCCGCCCGCCTCCCATGGGGATGGATCGTGGTCGCGACGATGCGCAACCGCCTCCGCGAGATTCGGAAGGCCGTGATGAGCCGCCCGAAAATTCCCATCCACGCGGGAAAATAAACGGATCTCCTGATCGTTTGCCAGAAGGCATCAAGAGTGGACGACTTTATTACATTGCCTGGACGCCGGAGAATATCGTGCGCATCAGTTCGGCCAATGCGCCTGCGGAGGCGCTGGCGTCCTTTCAGTCTGAGGTAAGCGCGACAAGATCGTTACGCACACGGGGCTGGTTTCGGGAAGCGCTTCATTATGGGCCCGACGGTGGTTGCACGGCGGTCGGAATTTCCCTGGCACCCGTTTACCAACATCTTCACCGCCTCGCGTTCTTTCTCGTCGGAGCAGGAATAGTGATCATTGCTCTTGGCCTCTCCATCGGTTGGTGGGTTGCGGGAAGAGCGCTGCGTCCTCTCATAGAAATTACCGCAACGGCGCAAAAGATTTCCGGCGGTGATTTGTCGAAACGCATTAATCCTTCCGATGCCGAAAGCGAGTTGGGCCAACTGGCGACCGTCCTCAATGGCACGTTCGACAAAATTGAAAGAATGCTCGAAGAGCAGCTCCGTTTTACCGCAGATGCTTCGCACGAACTGCGCACACCGATCGCTGTGCTCCTCACCCAAATCCAGCTTTCTCTTTCGCGCGAGCGCACCCCGGAAGAGTATAAGAAAACATTGGAAACCTGCGAACGCGCTGCGGAACGAATGCGCCTGCTGGTTAACCAATTAATTGAATTGGCGCGCGTTGATGCCGGCGATGCCTCGCTGGTTTGGGAGAAGTGCGACCTCGGCCGTGTGGCTCGGGATGCAATCGAATTCATTGATCCACTCGCGCAAAAGAAAAAAGTTACGCTACAGCACTCCATCGAATCGGTCCGAGCCAGAGCTGACGTCATGAAACTTGGGCAGGTCTTCATCAACCTGTTGAACAACGCCATTCATCACAACGGCGAAGGGGTCGAAGTCTGTCTCTCCGTGCATCGTAGTGGAGATAAAGCGGTTGTTCGCATCGCCGACAACGGTGTCGGGATCCCGAGCGACGCGCTGTCACATTTATTCGATCGTTTCTATCGGGTGGATAAAGCGCGTGCGCGCGGCAAAGGCAACAGCGGTCTTGGGCTGGCGATTTGCAAGGCGATTGTCGAAGGCCACGGCGGAACGATTCGCGTGGAAAGCGAGCTCGGAAAAGGGACGGAGTTTACGATTGAATTACCCGCGGTCGAAAGCCGTAAGGGTTGATTCGCGTCACCCGCCTGTTATTTCGCCACCCGATAAAATCGGCTGGTGAACAAAGCAGCGTTCGTGTCGATGAAATTGAAACTACCTCCGGCCGTGGCGGTGGCCGTACCAATATTCGTCCAGCCGATGAGATCGGTCGTTGCCTGAATCATGTAAACAGTAGACGTCGCGCCGGTGCCGGAGAAATACCAGGAACCGTTCGTCAGTCCGCCATTGTTATTCAACACGGGGATTGTTTCCCGGACCAGAGTCACATCGTTCCCCGATCCGCCCGCGTAATGAAGCCGGAACGGTTGCCCGCTTACAAAGAGAACAGAATTTTCGGGCAAGCCATAAAATGTCCCGCTAACGGCATCGCTGCCGTCATTGGTAATAATCATGAAGGTGGTGCCTGGCGCGACAACCGGCAAGGAGGTGACTTGCAACCTACAAGTCCCGAGAGCCACCGCGCCCGTCACGGAGAGCTGATCATAATTACCAGGCAGAGTCCCAATACCGTCGAGAGTCAGAGTCGCGTTGGAACTTAGGTTTAATCCAGACGCAAAGGCCATCCGTCCGGCCCCACTTAATCCCGGTGAAATGGTTCCACCCAGTAAGGCATTGGCTCCCACTGAACCCGCCCCATCAAAAATCCCGCCGCTGAACGCCAGCGTGCCATTGGCATTGAGAGTTCCACCGTTTAACCGCAAGGTGCCAGCCGTGTTCGTTGTGGTGGAGGAAATCTGCAACGTTCCTGTGTCCACCTGGACGATGCCGCTTGGTTGATTGTAGAAGTTCATTCCGACCACTTGAGAAATTCCGGTGCCCGCAGATTTGCGCAACGTGCCGCTGTTAGTCCAAACCGGCGTCACGCCGCCACCAAAGCTGATCGCGTCGTTGCCGGTGATTTCCCAGAGACCACCATTGGAAACCACCGTGCCGCCCATGTTCAGTGATCCGCCGAGCCAGTTCACCGTCCCTTGATTAATCAATGTGAAGGAATAGAGCAATTTGCCCGCGGTTGTCGCGAGAGCAAGTTGGCCAGTCGGTTCGACTGTCACTTGTCCACCGATCGATCCGCTGTTGACGGTGAGAGTGCCACTCACTCGATTGGTTCCCAGCAACGTTGCACCATCCGTGGTGAGATTGGTGATCGCTCCGGCTTGTTGAAACGTATTTGTGCCTGTGACGTATAGATTGCCACTGACCAGCTTGAGGCCCGGGATCGTGTTGGTGCGAAAGTTGAACGTGCCACCATTGAGTCGGTTTGTTCCCGTTCCTGTCGTAACGCCTCCGGCGTCGCTCCATGTTCCGGTGCCGATTTCAACAATCCCTGGAATCGTCGCGTTGAAGGTGCCCGCGAAAAGACTCAAACTTCCAAAGCCAAAGCGCAACGTGCCCGAGAGTCCATCCACGAGTCCTCCGGGTTGGTTGAAAAAGTCGGCGTCAATGACCGACGTGCCGGTTCCCGCGGTTTTACGCAGCACACCCGTATTCGTCCAAATCGGAGTTAACCCACCACCATAACCGATAGTGAAGTCACCGTTAATCTGCCAAAGCCCGCCGTTGGAAATCGTGGTGGACGGAGTGCCACCTACATTCACACCGCCGCTCGCCATGGTCACGGTGCCTTGATTGATAATGTTGGCGGTATAAAGCAATTTGCTGCCGGGGGAAGTCAACAGGAGTTGACCATTCGTCTGCACAGTCAGCCGGCCCAGGAGATTGCCGCTGTTCATTGTGATAGTACCGTTGTCCACCCGGTTCGTGCCGCGCAAGGCGGCGCCATCCAGGGTTAAATTCGTGATGATTCCCGCCTGTTGAAAGGTGTTGGTGCCAGTGATGTAAATATCTCCGCTCGCAAGCTTCAGGCCGGGAATAATATTGGTTCGTAAATTCAAGGTGTTCGCCGTGAACTGAATTACGCCGGTTCCGGACGCCGTGGCGCCAGCATCGGTCCACGTGGCTCCCGTGATGGTTAGCATTCCCGGCGAAGTGGCAGTGAAGGAGCCGGCAAGAACATTTGTGTCAAAGCCGTTCAACTGGAGAGTGCCGGTGAGAACATCGACCAAACCGCCCGGTTGATTGATGAAGTTGCAACCGCCAAAATAAGAAGTCAGACCGCCGGCAGATTTGCGGAGTGTCCCGCTGTTCGTCCAGGTTGGGGCCGCGCCACCGCCGTAGTTCATGCTGTCGTTCCCGGTGATTTGCCACAGGCCGCCATTGGAAATCGTGGTGGTCGGAGTGCCGCCCAACGCGATGGAACCGCCGCTCCAGGTCACCGTTCCCTGATTAATCACGTTCAGCGAGTAAATGTATTTTGAACCCGAACCGGCAAACTTTAATTCTCCTCCCGCCTGGACGTTGAGAGTTCCTTGCATCCAGCAATTCGAGGCAATCATGATACCTCCGGAAGCAATCGTGCCGGAGTTGGTGATGACCAGAGTGGCGATGTTATCCACCACAAGAGTGGGAGCACCGCCGCCGCCTCCGAGCGTAAAAGCAGTGATGTTCGCGGAATTCGTGATCATGACCGTATAAGCGCCGCTATTGGTAATAAAGACGGTATCGAAGCTGTTCGGCACTGCGTTGGGTGACCAATTGGTCGCGCCGTACCAACTCCCGCCGAGCAAATTTGTCCAGACAATCGAAGAAGCGAAACCGGAGAGACTGCCGAACATCAGCATCGGGATCAGCAGGCAGAGACATTTCGAACGAACCGCATGCGGGAATTGATTTTTCGTGAGCATTTTAGCGGTGCCACTTTGTTGTTCCCGCGAACGAAGCACAATACGCCGAATGGCATATTGTATTTTGGGAATGCTGGACTCGGTTTGGACGTCGAAAGAATGTCGGGCCCTGGAGCCCAATGTTTTTCCTGAAAAGTTCAGGCCCACATGCTAGAGCTGCTCAATTTTGATCAACAACAACTATCCAAGGATTTGGTGCTCAATCATGTCCGCGTGCTCTTTACAAAGGAAGACGGCCACCCAGGCGTCTTCGTGCATCCCGGGGTCACCGTGCATCGAAACCTCTGAGTCAGCGGGTTTGCCGCAGAGATCGCCGTGCGGGGCGAGGGATTGACAGGTCCTTCCGGTGACGGG
>JAQGOU010000222.1 GCA_028293445.1 Verrucomicrobiales bacterium
GATTTAGTCCTTTCGTCTTGCAAAAAACAGAAAAAACGTTATATAATGGAGTAGTTTTGATGCCCTCGCCTTTTCTAAATCGTCGGTTTATTTCGGTCGTTCCGGTCCAGGGTGTAGTGATGCAGCAGAAGTCAGAGGGGCCGCAGTTGAAACCGCCGCAATTTAGGGGATTAGCAGAGATTTTATCGCGTCTCCCCGGCATTCTTTCGAATCGTTTTGCTAGAATTAAGCTTTATCAGAACCCAAAAGCGGAACCGTGTGAGCGTCAACTCGAAGCGGAGATTTTGGTTTCCTTTATTCCGCAAGACAAAGAATTCACGGTTACCGTAAAAAACGTTGGAGAGGAGGATGGAGCGGCGTTCTCCATCAATTTTGACGGGGATGTCACATCGTACACGGATGCGCTACTGATATCGAAGAACCGCATCGCAGTTTCAGGACCTCTTTTCAACGTTACGAAGGCTTCTCCTGCGAATGTGGAAGATTATGCTAGGGAGCAGGTTCGGCAAATGATCGAAGAAATCATACCCAAAAAAGGGATGGGCTTTCCTCCTCGAATTATGAAGAATGGTTGGGGCTTTCCTCAAAGATAGAAATGATCCATTCTTCTCCGTCGCAGATCGGATAGGCTTCCACATCAGCGATTTTTCCCATTCGATGGAGGTCGCGATGGATTTTATGCACCAACCTTGCTGTTTGGATTTGCAGATCCTCCTTAGTTAAGCATTCGCTTTGGATGGGGATATCTTTGTAAAACAGGGTTGCCCCCTCGTGCTCTTCACTGAAAACGTTGAAAACCCTGACCGCTCTTCGGGAGGATCTTTGTTTGAATAGGTTTGCAATCATAAAAGGTTTGTTACTTGTTTATTTGAAGCAAGAACACGGCATTTATTCAACACAAAATCCGATTTAGTTACTATTTCTGCCCTGAATGAGGCTGTGCTCAGCCCTCTACTCCGATAATCCACTCGTTTAAATACGGAAATCGGGAATTTGCAGTTTGTAGTGACCTGCAATTTTCAGACCTCGCCTCATCCGTTCGATAACGTTAAACCGGCCTTTTTATTGGGATTTTATGTGGGTGCTTGTGACGGGGATGAAAGGGGATAAATCTGAGAAGAAAAAAGCCACTGTCCAAGCCTGTTAATCTCTGCCTACTATTTGGACACTAGGCGCGGTTTGGATTCCACGTTTTCCTCCATAAGAAACTATCCATTAACACTGTTTCGCCCAAGCTCAACGTCATACTTGCCCATCGCATCTGCAATCGCAGCCAGAAATAACCTGGAACGATCTTTGTTTCTGGAATTTCGTAAATTTTCAGGGACAGTGAAAGCGAATAGTGAGCAGTGAACCTAATAAACATGGTCTGACCAGGTATCTCTCAGAACCTATCGCTCGCAAAATCCGACAAGAATGTGGCTTCGGATGCGTAATCTGCGGTTTTGCGATCTGTGATTATGAGCATATCGAACCTGAGTTTAAGGATGCCGAAGAACATGATCCGTCCAAAATGGCTCTGCTGTGCGGCGGTTGTCATAGGAAGGTGACAAGCGGCTATTTTTCAAAAGAAAAAGTTAAAGAGGCTCGTGCAAACCCCGTTTGTCTTAAGCAGGGTTTTTGCTCTGAATGGTTTGATTTCGGTCCAGAAAACCCGTCCATTGTGGTCGGAGGTGCCTCGTTTTATAAACCCGATTGTGTTTTGAAAATCCTTGATCAGACCCTATTGGAGGTGAAAGGACCCGAAGTCGCGGGAGGCCCGATTCGAGTTTCAGGGCTGTTTTATAACAAAGATGGAAAGTTGATATTCTCCATCGAAGATAATCTCTGGAAAGGTCAGACTGAGAATTGGGATATTGAAACAGTAGGCCAGACAACGACGATTCGTCGCGAATCGCGCAATATTGCGCTGGTAATTAGAACTGATCCTCGCAAAACGTTGACAATCGAGCGTCTGGACATGTTCTACAAAGGCGTTCGGATTTGTGCGAACGAGAAAGGTGTCTGCTTCGGCCTAGCGGATAAAGAACTTTTTGGTTTTGCGGGGCAAATAATTAATCCTGAATGCTGCCTCAAAGTCTTCAAAGACGTTGGTCAACAGATTCCCAGCGCCGTGCAAATTGGCTCATCGATTAATTTTTCCAATAACACCATTTGTGGAGGTGGACAGTGTGCTCTCTCCATTCGCGGGCACGGATTGATTTTGGGAGTAGGTTACAATGCGATCAAGGTCCAAGGATCGCTAGTGAGAATTCCCCGCGATCAAAAAATTTAGATCCGAACGGATCAAAATTTGGCGCTCGATTGTGCTCCGCCTTGACAATTCTTGAAGGCGCGACACGAAGACGGCTTACTTGCCGTACTGGTTAAACCCCTGTTGCCATTGATCAAATGATTTATTGTGAGCGCCTTTTGGCGCACCCGAAAGTTTACCCATAGGTTTAAACATCACTGGTTTCAACTCAGGCATCAGGCGCTGAATCGTTTTCCTATTTCGAATAACACGTTTTTCAAGAGTAGTCATATCTCCTCCATGCTTTCTATTACGGCGTCAACTACGGCCTTTTGGCCATTCTCACAATAGGTCGTAGCTGTACAAGTCAAATCACCATGCTCAAAGAACTTGTTGCTAGCAGAACCGGCTAGGCAAAATGAGAAATACTCACACGTGTCTCGACACTTTGCCGCGCCTTTAAGGTAGTCTTGAACGTAATGAACAGAACTAGCACGTGAGACGATCTGTTTGAGGGTTAAATCTCGAATGTTCCCGATCACAAACGAAGGATAGCGTTCATTTGAATACGGACCATTCAGTTCTGGTGCCAGCATCACCACGTCTCCGTCAACTGCTACAGTTGGAAAAATGTCATAGCGAAAATCGTCTGGTGCCCACGATTTTTCCTCGCTGACTGCTTCCATCCAAAACAATGCCCGACTGAATTCCCGAATTTTGAACGAGGGGTTGGCAAGCCAGAGTTTAAACAGCCGTTTCCAAAACTGCTGCACTCGCTTCCGGTTACCATAGTTCCTTTTGTTTGTTCCCTCCAGCTCTTCAATGTTTATCCCCAGAGAAGAGCAGCCCAACCGCGAGAAAAACTCGAACATTTCATCCGGGGAATCGATATTCTGTTCATTTACGACGGCGATCACGCTGAAGTCGATGCCGTGTCTTTTCAAAAACTGCACTCCGGCGATTACCTCGTCGAAGGACGGATCACCGGCCCAATTCAATCTATTCCGGTTGAAATGCTCTGGCCCATCCAAACTAATTCCTACGCCGAAATTATAAGTTTTGAAAAGAACGCACCAGTCGTCGTCAATCAATGTGGCATTTGTTTGGACCACGTGTTCAACCTGTTCTGCGTTGCGGAGAAGCTCAAACGGCTGCAACAGAGCTTCAAAGTGTTTGATTCCTGTCGCGAGAGGCTCGCCGCCATGCCAGAGAACAGTTACAGGGGTGGCGATCTCCTTTAGATCCGCAGCCACCTTTTCAGCAATTGTCACTGACATCCGGCGATTTTTATCACGAAACGGAAGGTAGCAATATGAGCAATTAAGATTGCAACGTGTCGTCGGTTGAAGCACGACGTTTCGAAGTGAGTAGTCGAAAAACAAACCTGACATACCTTATTCTCTCCCGAGTCGGCTCCTTCGCTTGATCATTTTGCATTAACCAGTTCGGAAGGATTGAACATGGTATCCACACGCAAAAACTACATCGAAAAAGGCTCCGCGCAATTCCGACGAACCATGACGATCTAATAGGGCGAGCCATTTCAACATTCCAGCGGGAACTGCTTTATTGCACTAAGGAAATTTACCGAAAAGTTTAGGAATATCTTCCCTCATGAACATCATGACTGCGATTGCAATCAGCGAAACTTGCGCTTAGTTGAAAAAGAAGAAGGTTAGTTGCATGAACCAGAATTGCGTATTCTGGTTCACCGTAGGATATTGCGTTGAACTACCACGTTGGCAAGCTGATTTATTTGGCATCAAAGTAAGGTTTTCCGTTGGTTCGATTCCGACCTCCGCCTCCAGTGTAGTTGACGCTCATAATTGGCGTTGGTTGAAAACGACCCTCGCCTTCCCGGCCATTTCTCCTAGCTCCCGAAATCCTTGAATGTGCCTCGTTTCCAGCTACCATCCGAGTGAGTCATATGGAGCACCGAGGCCAGCATGATTTGATCATGCGCTGTATAGACCGTCGGCGAATCGCCGCGCAGGCGGGCCAGACGGACGTCGTCCGATTCGACCTGCTGTGCCATCTCGCCTTGAACGCGCCCGTGGTCACCCGCCGCCAGGGCCCAGACCGCGTGAAGAAAAAGCAGGCCGCGATCTCCAACTACCTTAGCCCGGAAGCCCGCGAAATCCTGGATGACCTGCTGGAAAAATATGCCAGCGACGGCGAACTCCAAATCACGTTGCCCGACGTGCTGAAACTGCTGCCCAATCCGCAGGAATGCGTTATATGAGTGCAACCTCAGAGAGACTTCCGCCTCCTGCCGACGCAAGGGCATTCGAAGCGCTCTGCTTCGACTTATGGAAAGAGATTTGGCAAGATCCTCACGCGCAACAAAACGGTCGGAGCGGGCAGCCGCAGGCCGGGGTGGATATATTTGGTCAACACGCGGGTGGTCTAGTTGGTGTCCAATGCAAGCAAAAGGACGCAATTTTATGGGCTGAAGTAAACGTCCGTGAACTCGAAGATGAGGTCGTGAAAGCCAAAAAGTTTCAGCCGCCACTTACTCAGTTCATCCTCGCAACAAGCGGCCCAGCGGATGTGAAAGTGCAACAGCGTGCTCGCGAGTTGAGTGCCCGCCACAAACAAGAAGGACTCTTTACCGTAGCTATTTGGTCATGGCGCGAGATATGGACTGAACTTTACAGCCGGCCAGAGTTGTTTGGAAAACTTGGACCAGTCTATTGGCCGCGTCTTTGGGCGGCATTCACAAGAAGACGAGAACGCAATGAGAAACGGCCACCCCATAATTTATTGGACCAAGGAATCCACAGAATCGCTACACGTCCCCCAGCTCGCAGCACAGCAGTTGGGCGTTCCCGTGGCAATATTGCTAATAACCTCGCGGGCGTTTTGTGCGCGATGTCATTTCCGATCAGTTTTGTAGTGGTTCTGAGTTTGGGATTCGTCTGGTTTCATGCTCGCGGAACTTTCGGCCTGCTGTTTTTCCTGTTCGCGACATTTGGGGCGGTGGTTCTGTTTATCATGGCAGGTCGCTTAATCGTATTATCTTTCCAAACCCGGACGTGGATGCGAAGGGCGCTCTCGGTCGGAGATGGGTTCGCGGGGCACACAGGCTTAATGCTCCTTGCGGACAATTCCAAATCTCCTCCCCGAAACGAGGAACTTCGTGAAGAGGTTCAGAAGAAGGAGACAGCGGGAGAATCGGCTCTGCGCTCGCCGATCATTGCGCTTTTGCGGGACATTTGGCCATATCGCTGGGGCGGCTCAATCTTCGTTGTTCAGTTCTCTCCCTTAATCGAAGAGACTATGATCGACTCAGCGATTAAGGGTTGTAGATCAACGCGAAGCACGGGCCGGACGTTCTTCCGTGGAGGGATATTTCTCATTTGCTTCACACTTGCGATTTACCTTTTTCTGTTTCAACGGACGACGATCCTTTGGGTTGGGCATTTTGTCGTGATGCCCTTACTGGCTGTCGTGGGTGCGATGTCTATATTGGATTTCCTAGTCAGAGCCCTGGTAAACATTGCGTTTGGAGAGAAGATGCGCCGACAGGTGGCAGCGTGGCAAACACGCCGGAATGGGCGGCAAACGGAAATTGGAAGTCTTTACTTTGCCGCCGAGGGCATTTCTGCAGACCCTCTTGGTGGCCATCCGGTTGGGAACGACAAAGCCGCCGTGTGGCTCCTTGATGACGTCGGGCGAATTTTGTCCGCGGAGAGTCCAGCGATGCCAGAACCGTCAGAACTGCACAATTCAGGAATGAAGTGGAAGATTTGCGTCTACGGGACCCTCCACAACCAATCGCTAAAATCAGTCGAGGTGTGGGACTTGTCCACGCGTCTCTACCATGCATCGGGACAAGACAGACCCCTTATGTGCTGTCTACACAGACCGAGAATCGAACTGCTGCAAGGGAATTCAATTCTCGAATCTGGAAAGACTTATCTGGTAACCCCAGGGGACTCGTTGCCAGTTGAGGTTGTTTTCGAGACATCATTGTTCGACACCCAAGTCAGCACACTCATCTTCGGGCTGTTCTTTCGCTATCATCTTCTCGGCAATGATTCCGACGGTCCGCAGTCAGCATGTGTTGCTTCCGACGCCCTCTTTGCCTTTGAGCATGCCGCCTTGGGGCGAGTTGATCATGTAACCGTCTATGTGATTACAAACGACGAAGCGCGCCTGAGATCATCGGACCGGCTGGACCTTCAGGCGATGCTCGAGAAGCATCGTAAAACTGGAGGACAAGGCTCCGAACAAAACTGTGAATAAAGCAACCAGACCACATGGAGGCAGCATCGGCTCCTCTGCAGCAGCCTCATATACCAGGGAATGGCCTTACCGAATCTTTTGGCTCGGGAGCATTACTATCGCGATCAATGATTTGGTTTCAAAATCAGCCCACATTACATCGTCGGCAATTGGCATTGATTCCATTTGGATCAGGTTCGGGATCCTATTCGCTGGCCGATTCACATTACTCACGGGGCTGGGAGTTCTTTACGCAGTTTATTCCAGTTATTCTGGCGTAGCATTTCGTGATGACAGAATTGGATTTGGGAAAGCGGGTGGAAGGGATATTGGCCTTTGGAGCGCGGTCGTCTCATGGTTTGCCTGCATATTTACGTTTGCTTTTGCAATTCCGCAAAATCCTCTTTCTGGCATCAACCGGACGCTCGGTGTGGTTTTGGCGCACATGGTCCTCCAACTCGTTCTAGCCTTGATGATCGCGCACATCGCCTGGTCTCAGAAGTTTGGAAAGCCTCACGGGGTAGGGATGAAGTTATTGAAAATTCTGATCCTCAATACCGATCATTTGGACGAAGTTACCGGAGCGCCCAGCGATTCGACGAACGACAGAAGCTACGCGGCATTTGAGCGATCTGAGACCGAGAAGAACAGATGTCTGGTTGCCTGGTATCAGAAGGGCATTCCGAAAGCTCTTGGAATGACGATTGAGGAATTACGAAGATTTCCAACCGACGCAGCACGGGGCTTTAGTGTGGATTTATTGGTTGGGCGACTTGGGGTTGAGAAGGCGGCTGATTTTTGTGTCGATTGCGGTCTTATAGCCTACGAGGAGAATGAATTTGTGGCGGCTGAACGGTGGCAAAGGCACGCATTGTCTTTGGCGGATCAAGTGAAAGCAGAAAAGACGAGGGCGTTCGCTTATCACGAGCTGGGAATGGTCGCTGCAGCGCGAGGTAGATATTTGGAAGCGGAGAAGTTTTACAGGCGGTCTCTGGCAATAAAGAAACTCGAAGAATCGGCCGTGACCTTGAGTCAACTTGGAATCGCATTATCTGAACAGGGACGATACGAGGACGCGGCGCGAAATTTTCTGGAGAGCGCTCGTTTGGCGCAGATAGGGATGGATTATGAAGAGCTCAAAACGGTGCGCGTTAACTTTCGGGTAAACGTGCGTAATTCCCCGGCACATCTTCAGCCAACGCTGCGACTTATATGGAAGAACGCTAAACTGGGGCAATTGTGATTCTTAGTGCTCATCTAAGTCATGTTTGTAAAACTCCTCGCTGACCCGAAACTTCAGCGCGAGAACGAGACCAAGTTCGCTTGGGAAGAAGTTCAAGCCTGCCGTCGAATCACCTTACCGCTGGCGTGATTGGGCCGCCAAAGCCGACGGCGTCACCTGGCGACGAGTTGTCGCCTTTATCAACAACGGCGAGACGAGACGCGAACGGGAAACAGGGTGCGGGTCGGTTCCGTTAGGCCATGACGCGCCGTGTGAAGTCGCGATACGGTTGGTTAGGCAAGGTCACTTTTGATCCTTGATTGCTATGGGGCGAAATAAGCTATTTATTCAAGCTTTCGTATCCCGACTGCGTTGATCAGTCCACAGGCGACTTGCGAATTTTCGTTCCTCATCGCCAGACACGTTGAGATAAATCGCAGTCGTTTCCAATCGAGCGTGGCCAAGCCATTTCTGTATCGTCGGTAAGGAAATCTCTTTGGATATACAAGCCACAGCAAAACCATGCCGTAAGCCTTTCGGGGATGCCATGCCGCCCTCAATTTTCGCCCGTTCCATGCGCTCTTTGACCAGACGATAAGCCGTCGGACGCGAAAACTGCCAGATTCTGGCAGATGACTCGTTCTTCGACGTAATTTCACGCAGCAGCACGGCCAAACTGCCCGGAATGGGAACGGAACGGAACAAACCACGCCGTCGCCGTTTAAGAGTCTCAAACACGGCGCATTTTTGGGAGAAGTCGACGCAACTAGCCGTCAAGTTTAACGCCTCCGAAATTCGGCAACCTGTGTAAAACAGAGTGAGGCAGAAAGCCTGCCGGGCCTTGTCGGGTTCGGCTTGAACGGCATCAAAATACGCCTGCCGCTCTGCCTCATTCAAATACTTGCGATTTCCGCGTCGGTCAAACATGTCCGTCCCCCTCCGCACCGATGAACCAGAATACGCAATTCTGGTTCACAGAACGCTACCCGCCCTGACTTTGACAAGATTTCTTCAAGAGATGGCTTTCCTGACCCTTGAAGCGTTGTCAAAATTCAATCTTGCTACTATCGTAAATTTTCAAATGAACCAGACCGATGATTTACCCCAACGCTCACTCAGGCATGCGACCGGTGAAAGAGGTATCGCCATATTAAAACTCGCGTTGCCGACTCAATGGATCTTGAGGAATCAAACGGAAAGCGACTATGGCATTGATGTGGAAATAGAACTGGCGGGAAAAACAGTCACAGGAAAGATTCTGAAAGCTCAAGTTCGCACCAAAACACCCATAGCTTGGTCAACGAATAACACATTTAGAGAACCTTTCGGATCGGGCAAATTTTTATACTGGAGAAGCATCAGCCTGCCTGTTGTCCTTTTCTTGGTCGATAATTCTTCTGGAGTGGTTTATTGGCAAAAAGCGTCAGGTGCAATTCCAGCCGATGCAAGACTTCCGGACGAGATTATCGTTGAAAAGAAAAACGAGCTTAAATCAACGCTTGATGAGCTTATTAATTTTGTAACGACATTCCGAAACCATGTTGATGCAAGAAAGATCCTTTATAGGTTACCGTTTTTCCTGAACATTTTTGAAAAGCGGCGACTCAACGTGGATTTGGACTGCTTTCTTTCGTTGGAGTATCCGGATTTCGAAGAACTGAATTATGTTTATGATGAGACGGCGGCCTTGATGTTCGCCCTAGGACTTCCTGGCCAGAGCCTCATTCCCTGGCAAATTTGGCTAATCCGTTCTACTTCAATTTTTGGTGACAGCGGTGAACTTCATAATGGGATTCATGATGAAATTCTAGATTATCTCTTTCCCATGGTTGAGAAAATTAAGGTGAAAGCTAAAGAGATTATCGACCCAGAAAACATAAATTATTTGAATTTTTCGTTAAAAGCTCGGTTGGAAGATAGTCAAATTTCCTATAGTGCTCCATTGGTTGGAACGTTCTCCAGAGAGTTTTGGGAGGCATTCGAGACAGATTTGGAAGCCCGGAATGCAAAGAGATATAGCGCCGTGAAACGGCAAACATCAATTTAGCATCCCTTGAATTTCCGCTCATTGCCGCTGGGCTAGTTGTTGGGGAATCAACCTGGGAAGAGGAATTGAATTGTTTTCCAATGGTTTAACGATCTTAGTATTTCTTTAATTCTAACCTGCTACGATCAAACGGTTAAACACAGGGGGAGCATCGGAATGGGTGGGATCACGCGGGGGATGGATTTCTGGCAGGCGCTGAATGATTTTCACAAGGAACGGGGGCATCCGATGCGGGAATACCCGGAATTGAGAGCTGTTTTCGCGAATAACCCCACCGCCGGTAACGTGATTGACAACGTCCAAATCAAGAACAAGCATGTTTATCTCCCTTTCGACGAAACAAGAAAACGGTTCGAACCCGGCGGAAGGCTAACAAGTTTAAGGAAGATTAGAAATGTCGGTCGCAAAACGGAAATGCTTGTCCTTGATTTTTGCGAAACGCTGGCAACGAAGCTCGGAAAAGATTCAGAACCGACGGGTCAGGCCTATAGTGAGGATGATCCAGAAAATTTGGTGATGCCTGTTAGGACAGGTGAAATAGAAACGAAGTTTCGTGAAGCCCTTGTTTTGGAAAGAATCAGAAAAGGCCTGGATCGCAACCGTCGCGGTTGATGAAAGACAAAACGTTTTTCGATCCCTCTGACCTCCGAATTCTCCGCAAAATAGCCGTCGCCGTTTGAACCAGACGCAGGCACTTCCGGCCATATCCCACGTCTTGAAGCTGTTTCATGAATTGTCTACGCTGCAAGCTCTAGCGATGGCAAACACTGAAAAACAAGTAATCCGGTGTCATTTGGAAACAGCAGGATGTCCCGTAGTGCGTTACATGATCATTGCTGGATCGACAGAAGCTCCGGTGGAACGGGATCGTGAACCAGATACGACCATCGCAGCGTTTACCATCGGGCTGCTTTTGGCGAAGCTGCGGTCACAGGTCCAAGTTGATGAAGAACATTTTCCTCACGTGGCCTTTTGGAAACGAGGCAACTGGGCTTTCACTCTCAAAAACGCTCGAAACTTGAGCCAGATTCAGTTGCCTCAATGGTGGAAAGATTGGAGCGATGAAATAAAAAGAACCGATTCACACATTCCCTTTAGTTACTCATCAGCAAAACGTGCAAAGACGATTCGATATTCGGAAAAGTTTTGTCCTATTTCCGATCTCGAAATTCACTTGGGTGTTGAAGAACTGAAAGAGCTGCGCCTGTTGGAAATTGCGCGGCAAATTCATAAAGATTTCGCACAGAGGTCTGGTTGGAAAAAAGAGTGCCACTTGCTAACTTCTGCGAATGTAATAGAAGAACTTCGCGGCAAATTATTACCAACCATCGCGACAGCAACGTCTGGCGGAAGTGAGCGTCAACCGGACGACAAGCCGGTGTTCGACATTAAGCGATTCCCCAAATATGTCCCTGAAGAGCTTATTGGACGAGACAAGGAGATAGAGCGACTTCACGAAGCTTGGGAGCAAGTGAAGGACGGTGTTCCAAAGCGACCGCACATTCTTACTTTTGTCGCCTTGGGCGGTGAAGGAAAGACCTCACTTGTGGCCAAGTGGGCGGCGAAATTGGCATTTCAAGGTTGGCCGAGCTGCGATGGAGCATTGGCGTGGTCCTTTTACAGCCAAGGCTCGGTCGATCAAGTAGGGGTTTCCTCATCTGAGTTTCTTAAAAAAGCGATTGAACTCTTTGGAAGCAATGAAGATAAGCAACTTGCTGCAAGTTCAACCGATCTCTTTGCCGTGGGTGAACGCCTTGCCCACATCCTGAGTCGACGCCGCATCCTGCTCGTTCTTGATGGCCTTGAGCCACTGCAACGTCCCCCAGCTTCAAAAACGACGCTGCCAGGGGAACTTAAAGACAAAGGCATCTTGGCGTTGCTTACGGGCTTGGCGTCTTCTAATCGCGGTTTGTGTATTGTTACCACGCGATATTCGATACCGAATTTGAATATCTTCAGGCAGACCACTGCACAAGAGATTAGACTACCAGGGTTGTCCCGCGAAGCTGGCGTCCATTTGCTGAAAACCTTTGGTTTAATCGGTCCGGCGCAGGAATTCGAGGCGCTGGTCGAAGATGTTGAAGGGCATGCACTCACCTTGAATTTGCTCGGTGGATTTCTCAAACGCGTTTTCCATGGTGACATTCGCCGACGCGACTGTGTGAAATTTGAAAGGGCTAATGAAGGGGTTGACGGCGGCCATGCGTTTCGAGCTATGGCGGCTTATGAAAAATGGCTCTTGAGCGAAGGCGGGAACGATGGGGCACGTGAAGTGAGCATCTTGCGTATCATGGGATTGTTTGATCGCCCCGTTACGATGGATTTGCTTCGAATATTTCGGGAGGGATTTGTTTCTGACTTCTTGGCACCAATCTTCGCGTCGTCGAACGAAGACTGGGAATCGAGTTTGACGAACCTAGAAATGGCCAAGTTAGTGACGAGGCAGAGCACGACTGGAGACGACTATGACTTGATTGATGCCCATCCCCTGTTACGTGAATATTTCGGTCATCAGATGCGCACATGTCACACCAAAACATGGCGGCCTGCTCATTTACTCATTTACGAGCATCTCGTCCGTGCTGAGAATAATCCCGAAACCGGGATGACCGACATTCGACGTTGCCAAGCGATCGCACATGCCTGCAAAGCCGGAAAGCATTCGAGCGCGTTTGATCAAGTTTACAACATCCAAAGTTGGAACGGGGTGCATAATACAAGAGCTCTTGGTGAACTTGGTTCCGATTTGGAAATTATCGCCTGCTTTTTTGAAGAGCCCTGGAGTCGGGTGGTATCCTCTCTTACCGAAGAAGAGCGATCTTTCTTGTTCAATGCTGCTGCTATGGCTCTGTGCGCACAAGGGCGGCTGACTGAAGCAATTGAACCGCTAAAAATCGCATTGAAAAATCTCATTGAGGAAGAGATATGCGAATCTGTAGCAATTGCTTTGGGCAATCTAACCGAGTTCCATCTGGCACTCGGTAATTTATCCGACGCGCTTGTTAACGGTAAAAAATTATTAGCCTATCTTCAGAAATGCAGCGGCCATGGCCTCCATCAAATGTTCCGCACTTCTTATGCCGACGCACTGCATCAAGCCGGTTGTCGCATTGAAGCGCAGGAATGCTTCCGTGAGGCTGAGGAATTTCAGATTGCACAGGATAGTAACAATCCACCGCTCCATTCATTGGCCAATTTTTATTATTCCGACTTTCTTTTGGCCGCTCCAGAATGTTCCGCTTGGAAACGAGTGTTGAATTTAGAAATTTCGCATAACAAGTCAGAATCGATAGATGTTTGCAAAGATGTCTCTCAACGTGTTGCTATCACGCACAAACGACGGATTCGAAAAAAAGCCGGGGACGCCTCTCGGCAGGATTTTGAGGTCGCCCTATATGATCTTACGCGGAGCCGCGCCGCTCTTTATGCAGCGATCCTAAAGGGAGAAAGTCTTGTCCGGTCCGGCATTGAAAGCTCTTCTTCCCAATCCCCTCGCCACGAATTGGACTTGGTGATTAATACTTTCCGTCGGGATGGTGCTTTCTGGTTCTTGCCACGCGCCCTCCTTACTCGCGCCTGGCTTCGTTTTCATGCCGGAATGAAGATCGGTTTTGATAGCGCACAGGCCGATTTGGATGAGTCTTTGGAAATTGCCAAGCGTGGTCCCTTGAGACCTTTGATCGCTGACATTCACCTCTACCGCGCTCGGTTATTCTTTAGAATCAAGGAGTATCCTTGGGATAAGGATGAAAGCGGAAAGCCTCACGGCCCAAAGGATGATCTTGCCCTAGCGGAGAAGGTAATTTGCGGACGCTCCTATCACCGTCGCGAAGAGGAACTCGCCGATGCGAAGCGTGTCATCTGTGGTAGTTGATTGATATTTTTGTCATCATGGCGCATTAACAACGATTAGCGGTGAAAGAAAAACTCCAGAAGAACAAAATTATACCACCTCTCATGAAACAAAATCATTTCGTTTTGTTTCACAGCAAAAGCCTACGCCGACTCCAAATTTTGGCAAGTTTGAAACAGCCTTCTTCAGCGCGACTAATTCGTGTCCCGAACCAATAGACATTGCCGAATGGATGCGGTGAGGACCGTGCACGGTTTTTGCGTCAGACGAGTTGCGTAATGGCATAGCCGTAAAAAATGAACCTTTTGAGGTCAATTTCTGCTTTCCATCGGTTTCCATTAAACGTCCCATAAAGTGACACCCGCGGTTCTAACGGAAAGGAAATCGGCTCGTCTTCTTGTGGTCGCGTTCTCCAAAAATCAAGGGTTTCCACGTGGATGATCTTGTTACAGGCTTCCCGGAGTGAGAGCGGGCCTTGGTTCGGATTCGCCAGGTTGACCATTAGACTGCCCACATTGTCCGCCCAATTTGAGGAAGGCTCTCGATTGGCACGGTAATATTCATCGTCAAGAATCCGCAGCCGGGCCGCAATATCTATCAAAAGATGCTGAATTTCTGATTCTTCGTGGATTTGAAGCAATTCAGAAAAGGGCGCACCCAGATCTTCATTGGCTATATCCGTAAGCGCGGGGCTCCCAAACACATGGGACGAAAGCAGGTATAAGTCGCGTCTGATCGTGTCGACCCCGAGCCGCATGTGCCCTTGGCGTCCTTGCGTTCTTGTAATTTCTGGCATGTTTAAAAGTATTCAATCAGGCCCTGTCTTTCAACCGCCATACCAGATGCGTTTTGCCAGTTCCCGTTCCTCCTCGCCTGCCACGTCCAAATAGATTGCGGTTGTTTCCAAGCGCTTGTGTCCGAGCCATTTTTTGACGGTTGTAAGCGGCACGGCTTTTCCGATGCATGCAACACCAAAGCCATGCCGCAAACCTTTGGGACATGCTTGGGTGCCTGAGATGCCAGCCAGCCGCATCTTTTCTTTCACCAAGCGCCAAGCCGTTACACGTGAGAAATCCCAAATACGGGCGGATGGGCTCGCGTCTTTCGTCAATGCCGCGAGTAATTTTACCAAGCCTTCAGGAATTGGCATTGACCGGAAATGCCCCTGTTCCGGCTGTTTGAGTGTCTCGAAAACGAGCGCCTTTTCCGCAAAATCGAGCTGGCTCACTGTCAAATTCAATGCCTCGGAAATCCGACATCCCGTGTAATACAGCGTCAGACAAAATGCCCGTCGCAAGCGGTTTGGCTCCTTTTTCGCCACCATAAAAAAGGCGCGTCGTTCTGCCTTGTTCAGATATTTGCGATGGCCTTTTCGATCAAACACTGCCGCCTTCCTCACTGCCCTTGAAACAAAACGAAATGATTTTGTTTCACGCTGAATCCAAAAACAAAAAATTATGACGATACAAAAAATCATCGGAGAAAATGGCGTAATGCCTCAACTCTGTGGCCGTGGAATGTGCCCGGCTGCCATCATTGCTGATAACGGCGACGTGTTTGTCCAAGGATATGTCCCAGACGTTGCTCAAAGTTCGCAGCTCACGGCCCCAAGCGGGGAAGGCTTTGTGCGCATGTCCCGCGCGACGTTTGAGAAAATTGCCCGGCAAGTTCTAGCTTCCTGATTTCGCCGGATTCACCTGAGCCGCTGTCAAAGGCGGCTCAACTCCTTCCGATATTCCTTCCAATATTCCATTCACATATTTCTTAAATGAAGATGGATAGAAGGTCCCAAATTCTCGCCAATGCTTGCGCATATTATGCATTCTCAGCATGTCGAAAATATCGCGCTCCAGATTTTCCCTAAGTTCCCCTCGCACCACCGAACGTTTCATATAGTAGTGAATCAGCGCAAACTGATTCAACCAAAGCTGTAAATAGTGCTTTTCGATAGCGTGATCGACGCCTTTGGCGTCGGCCAGCACAGTGTAAAGCTGCGGGTAAACAAATCCCAAGCTGAGTAATTCTCGGTTTACATCGAGAATCTTCACCAGTGCTTCTGACTCTCGCTGCTTGATGCCGTGGTGAAGCTGGACTGCAACGAATAGCAAACCGATAAAGCTCATGAACGCTGAAGTGAGCGAAATCCATTGATCTAAAGGCATCCGCACGTTCTCCCCTGTTTGTTGAAGTAGTTGTATCCATAGGCCAGGCCGCACGAAAAGTCATCCATTCTTTGCATCCTTCCCGTTTCAAAGACCTCATCGGAGTTATGACGAATTGTACGGAGTGGTTTAGGAGTTCCCCAAGGTTTCCCAAGATTCTCCAAGGGTAGTTCCGGTGACTTTTACACCGGGGATATGTGAAGTGATGGCACATATGAAACTCAAATTACTTCAAACACTCAGCACGGAAACCGTGGTCGTCGTTACAGACGACATCGCAAAAGTAAGCAGCATCAAAGGTTGGAAACTCGAACAGGTTTCCGAATTTGATGAAACCGATCCAGCCCGTGCAAAATGGATTCCCGATGCGTGCCTCGGTGCCGTCAAGGAATTGATTGAGCAGCAAGGCTATGCGCGTTTGGTGGATGGCAACGCTGTTGCAGGTCTGCCAGAGGCATTTGGTTTCTTCCCTAAAGAATCGTTGCAACTTCTTCCAGCATATTGGGGTTGGATGTGGAAGCTAGGAGCCTTTGGAAATACCGTCAGTGCCTACCGGGTGCAGTTTCACGATTCCATCCCACATCGCTTCCACAGCCACTCAAATCATTCGGAACTAATTTTCGTTGTGGCGGGAGCGATCAATCAGACGATTGGTTCTGAGCAACGCCGCCTCGCGGCTGGCGATGTTGCCGTCATTTCAAAGGGCGCTCGCCATCAGGCAATACCGCTTCTGCCCGGAACGGAAGTCCTCGTAATTCTTTTCGGAGATGGCGGCGACTATGAAGTGACCACGCTTGAATAAATCCGGATCCCCCCAAACAACAACACCATATAATTATGAATCTCTTTTCATCCAAATTGCCGATCTATCATCCGCAAAGCGTTTTGAAGGACTACGGGAAAGGCGACGCTTTCCGCATCGTCGATGCACTTTGCGGAGTTTCATACTTTGGGGCAACGGGTAGCGGAAAAACCAGCTCCGCGAAACATTTGGCAATCGCCTATTTGGCTGCGGGTTTCGGTGGGCTGGTTCTCTGCGCCAAGAAAGAGGAACGTCGGCAGTGGGAGCAGTGGGCTCTGGAAACTGACCGTACAAAAGACCTGATTATTTTCGAGGCGCTTGGAAAACACCTGTTCAACTTTCTCGGATGTGAAGCATCGCGTTCAGGCGGTGGTGGCGGTCTGAGCATGAATATGGTTGCGCTTGTGATGGCGATTTCCAGCGTAATCACAAATTCTGCCGGAAAGTCTGAAGGCGGAGGAGATAGCCAATTCTGGGAAGGGTCCCTGGAGCACCTGACTACGAATTTGGTTGATTTGATGCTCCTTGCTGGCTTGCCCGTGTCGCTTCTTCTCATGCGGTCCATTCTGAATTCCGCGCCGCAAAACATTGCACAGGTGAATGATCCAAAATGGCAGGAAAACAGCGTCTGTGCGGCCATACTTCGGGAAGCGGACAAAAACACTTCTCCGGGAGATGAAGATAAACGGGCGGATTTCGAGGAATGCCGCAACTACTGGCTGAACGAGTATCCGAACCTTTCCGAAAAGACCCGCAGCATCATAACCCTGACCTTTTCAATGCTGGTGAGGCCTTTTATCACGCGACCGCTGCGCAGGCTTTTCTGTACGGAGACTACGATTCAGCCGGAAAGTACTTTCGACGGCAAAATCATCATCGTTGATTTGCCCATTCAGGAATACCGATTGGCCGGGCGGGTTGCCAATATCGCCTGGAAGCAGTGCTTTCAAGCGGCAGTTTTGCGGCGGATGCAACCTGCCCAAAAGGATACCTATTTGCGTCCGGTTTTTCTATGGGCTGACGAAGCGCAGAACCATGTAACCAAGGGAGACGCGGAGTATCAAGCTGTCGCCCGCTCTGCGGGTGGATGCTCAATTTTTCTGACGCAGAACCGCGAGAGCTACATCCGAACTCTCGGTGATGCGAACACGGTGGATTCGTTGCTCGGCAACTTGCAAACGAAATTCTTCTGTCAAAACACGGGTGAAACCAACGAATGGGCCTCAAAGCTCTTGGGCGAGCGATGGTTGAATATCACGAGCACCAACGCGAGCCAAGGGAAACACGATCACGTTCATTCCACAGAAAATACCAGCCATTCCACGAGCGTTTCACGTAGCGACCAAAAACGCTTTTACGTTGAACCATCTGTATTTACGACGCTGAAGAGGGGCGGCGAAATCAACAATTTCCAGGTGCACGCGATCGTATACAAGGGCGGACACCTCTTTGCAGGGCCGGGAACCGAAAAGCTTCCTTACAAACTACTCACCTTTAACCAACGCTAATTATGTATCACCAGGATTTTGAATTTGGATCGCCAGAGACATTTGTTCAGCGGTTTCGGCTGAAAATACTGAACGCCGCTCTCATGCTGCCACCGACGACCGTCATGGTCTGCCTGCGGCATAATGTCGGTTACCGAGTGCTTTTCAAACCAGCTGTCTTGCTGGCAATCGTTGGTCCGCTCGCGTTCATCGTGAACGAGAGATTTTCGCCGCTGCTTCTTCTCTGGGCCGTGGCGTTCGGACTTGGCGTATTCCAGGCGTGCAAGCGGTGGATCGATGGACACCGGGGAATTAAAAAGCACAGCTATTATCTGGGGGATTCAATTTTCAGCAAGCTGCCTTTGCCGGGCGTGTTTCGACGCAAGCGAATTATGGCTCGTTTCTTCGATCCTGCGCTCTGCTGCGGCATTGGCTATTTGCTCGTTACCGATTCAGGCAAGGTCGCCGTCGGTTTGGGGGCATGGTTGATCATTTCGGGTGTCTTTCTGTTCGCCGTGGAACTTCGCAGTTATCGACTCCAGTTCTTTCGGGACATGGAAATGGTTGATGGCCTTGTCTACTCCGAATACGTGGGAGGCAAGGTAGAAAGTTTCGAGGATCAATCCAAAACCACTCAAACATCTCGGGATACTGAAGGCATTCCAACCGGGTTGGATGCCGACCTTCGGGAAAAGATCAATCAGCGCCGATAAACACTCTTTTAACTCTCAAACCGCAAAAAAACATATGAAACAACAACAAGAAAACAAAACGTCCACTCCATTCAAATCCAATCGCACTGTTGAGCTGCTCTCGCTCTTAGCGACAACGGCGCTGCTATCCACGCGTAATTTCATCGGCCTTAAAACGCTCTCCATTGGGAGGCTTGCATTGCTGTTGTCGATATTCGCTCCTCTAACCTTCGCGACAACAGCTCCGGCGCTCTTCGTCATCACGATCCAAACTCTCGCTCTCGGAATTAGCCATCTTCTGCAAAACAATAAAAAGCTGCTCAAAGGCAAAATTGTTGATCCATTTAGTCTCGGAGTATCACGCTATACTAAGTTTTTTCCTAAATCAGTTTCAGCAAACACCGCGCAGCGATGGTTTGATCCTGCAATTTGTTGCCTCATGGGAATTATCGTGGGTTGGATCGTCTCCTGGGGTGTAGGCGGCTGGATGATGTTTTCTGGGCTCTCGCTCTGTTTGTTCGAAGGGGCCGTTCAGAACGCCCGCGCTTCTCAAATTTCCCATACACGCCACACCACACGTAAACAATTCACATATTAAATATATGACTAAGAAAACGCTCCTAAAAATCAGTGCCGCTGCCGATGCCTTAGACCTTGTTACTGGATGGATTCCTGGGCCATGGACCTTGATCGTGGATGTCCCTGTCTTCATCTGCCACTTCCTGTATGCCGGGCCGAGGGCCTTATGGGTGTTGACCGACAATATCCCAATTGTGGGCATCCTGCCGATCTACACGATTGCCGCGATGGCCTACCCTGAGAAGGGTCAGGTTTCCGAGGCCAATTCAAAACTCGCCGTCATCGATGTCGAGCCAATGCCTGAAGTTCAGCCATCTCGCAGCGTTCAGCGTATCCGTAAACCCCGCAAATTGAATTAAACCATTCTGAAAAATCTATATTATGAATAATCAATCTCACTCATCTGCCGATGGCGATCTGGCCGAAACCGTTTCGGAAAAGATCACGAAACTTGAACGACGCAACCAGCTTTTGGGGGTCATCGCCCCCATTCTGATTGTGGGCGTGTTGCTGGGCTTTGGATTCATGAACAGGCAAATGGCCAAATTCAGGGATTCAGCCAAAGCTCCTGCTGAATTCGTTCTGCGCGACCAGAACGGCACTGTCCGCTGGCAGGTCGCCATCGGGGAAGGAAATGCCGTTTACGAAAGTTTCTTCGACGCCACCGGCAAGTCACGGGTCGCTATCGGCATGAACGAGGAGAATGATTCATGTTGCGCCCTATGGGATGGTCAAGGAAATCAACGCCTGAATCTCATTGCCCAATCTGGCGCGGGTGACCGTCGTGGTGTCGGTTTGTATCTATCCCCGCCGGAAAACACGCACGGGAACCGTGGAGGCATTGCTTTGCAATGCAACAATGACAAAAAGTCGTCCGTTAGCATGTTTGATCCCAATGGCGTGAACCGTTATTTCCTCGGAAGCGCAGAAAACGACGGGTTTCATCAAATTATCTTCGATCCTGCTGGGAAAATGCGATTGGCGTCCTACTCCACTGCCGAGCAGGCCGCCAATTGCCTGGTCGATGCCGACGGGCAGATCCGGAGTTTGGCAATGACTGATGATGAAGGCGACTTCTTCATGCAGATGAAGGATCGCAAAGGCAAAAGCAGAATTGATTTTGCCATAAGCGACGAGGTGACTCGCCAAACGTTTTGGGGGCCTGACGGCGAAGCCAAATCCTTTGTGCAGGTCAATAGCGACGGTCAACTCATTCGAGATACCGAGCGATAAAAAACCACTTGTACCAACAAGTGACATTTTTATGCGTGCCAAATTCTTACGATGCTACGGGCTGGCGAACACCAAAAGAAACCAGTGGTTTCGGAGGGAAGCACGCTGCTTGTTCAAAAAGAGGATTCCAAAGGACACCGTTCTTTGGTCGAGGATTCGTAAGGAGAGAGCCTCCTTGCGGGACGGGTGGGCGACCCGTCTGGTGAAAGCAGAGGAATTCAAAGGAGACGGATTTGGAGTCTCGCTTTGACGCGGATGTTGTGGAGCGCAGCGGAGCAACATATAACCGCGCCCTTATGCCCTTTCCCCTCCCGCACACCGGCGCTCAGGGCGGGGCTCACACAGTGTCAACGGGCAACGATTTATCGGGAGAACGGGCGGGCGAAGTCAGGGAATCTTTTCGCCGAACGGACGCCACGAAAAACGCTGTTCGGAAATGGCACCGTGTTCCGACTGTCGCAATGTGAGAACAACTCTCGAATTTGCGCTGTGCCAAAAAAGTATAGCGAAGCGTCCAACGCTGAAACACGCGTTTTACCAACCTTTAACGGTTAATGAGCGTTAATAGGTATCTATGGCGATTTACCGGCTCGAAGCAAAAATCATTGGGCGCAAGGCCAAGGATAAGACCGGTAAGGCCATTCCGGGGAAGCAGGTTTCTATTGTGGCGAAAGCCGCATACAGATCGGGGGACAAGTTGAAGGACGAAAAGACGGACAAGACTTACAATTACCGGTCGCGTGGACAGGAAGTGGCCCACGCGGAAATTCTCGCGCCGGGAAACGCCCCGGCCTGGCTCGCGGCGGAAACGACGCGTGAAGGCAAGAGGTCTTTGCGTGAGCGGCTTTGGAATGCAATTGAGAAAGCCGAGAAGCGCTCCGATTCTCAACTCGCCCGCGAGTTCATTGCCTCGCTTCCGAAGGAACTCAGTAAGGAACAGCGAATCGAGCTGGTCCGAAACTGGTGCCAGGAGGAGTTCGTAGAAAAGGGCTTTGTAGTCGATTTCGCCGTTCACAAATCGAAGACGGAAAAAAACCCACATTCGCACATTCTGGTGGCCTTAAGGCCGATTGAAAAAGAAGGGTTCGGTAAGAAGCCAGACACCGCCGGAAAATTCAACGGACGTGGCGCGGCGGGGATCGGCGCAAAAAATGATTTGGAGGCATGGCGCGAATCCTGGGAAAAGCATGTCAACGCCGCGTTAGAAAGTGCCGGGCGGGATGAGCGCGTTGATCACCGTTCTTTAAAAGATCGCGGCATCGACCGGATTCCAGAAGATAAAAAAGGGCCCGCCGCGACCGCGATGGAAAAGAAGGGAATACCAACTGAGGCGGGCCGTCGTTTGCGTGAAGTTAAAATGCTGAACGAAGTAACACCCCATCTTCGCGACATCGAGCAACGCGATGGAGTCAGTCAATACGGTATGGGAGCAGGTGGAACTTGGTGGGAGCGATCCGTTGCGGCCATCACTCGCGCCGCAGAGCAGGCGCGGGAAAAAGTCAAAGGAGCCTGGGAGAAGTTCCTTGAGTATCGAGAGCAAGCAAAACAAGTAACACCCGCGAAACCTCCGGTTTTGGACCGGTAAAATCTTATGGCTATTCCAGAACATGTAAAACGACAGGCAATGGATGCGGTTTCTCATCGAGAAACCACGCAGCAAATTCGTCTGATGGACTTAGGGCCAGAACCACGCTTCACTTGGCGGGAAGACCTCTTGCCTGAGCCCAAGCCGTACGAACCGATCACTGACGATGTGAAACGGCAGTCCATGGACGCAATCTCTCACTATGAAACCGGACAGATACGCCAACTGGAAATGACTGAGAACACCGAACCGATGTACACGCCTTCGTTTCACAGCAAGATTATCGCAGACAGAGTCAATGAAATGCACCGGCAAGGCGTACAACCGTGGCAGATTCAGAGCGAATTAACCAAAGACAATTTCGGTAGGGAATTATGAAATCTGATCCGTTAGCACAATGGCGCAAAACATCCGCTTCAACGCAACCTCCAAACAGTGTCGCGAATCCGACACCACCTGTCCTTTTAAAAAAGGAAGGTGCGTATGTTGCCTTTGAGGCCAAAGACCGGGTGGATCGGCTTCGTATCCGCCGGGCAAACGACCCCACAAGAACGCCCCATTATCAATGGTTGCTGGACATTACCCATGATGAAATTTTCGGAGAAAATTTCGTGCTCGTCTTCACCTTCATCATGGTTTTGGTCAGAGGCAAAAATTTAAAACCGGTTGTTGATGCATTGGAAAAAGGCATGGCCAGTTACATTCAAGAATTCGACCCTGACCGATGGGATAAACCAACCGACGATAAAGCGCCGTTCATCCAATCAATCGAGGTGAGGGTAACAGGCAGCGAGCGGGCAGTTGCTGAGGCGGAAAAATTGAACGTGGTGAAACACTAATAATAAAGCAGCGGGAACGCTGCGGTAATTTTTAACGGGAGATATTTTTAGGGAGATCGTATGCAGTCTATTTCAGAAACAGGCACAACGTCTTTTGTTCCAAGAGGTCCGACTATTCCGCAGACAGGCTTCGTTCGGCTTTGGCAGGTTTTAGAAGTCATACCGGTTGGCAAAACTTGCTGGTGGGAAGGAGTGAAGTCGGGCCGGTTCCCAAAGCCGGTAAAATTATCGGAGCGATGCACTGCCTGGCGTGCTGAGGATATTCATGAGTTGATCTCCCGTCTTTCCAATGAGCGATAAGCGCCGGAGTAATTGGGAATTTTGCTGAAGTTTTGTCAGAAATACATATGTTGCGACGATGAAACGTCGGCCAAGTCGTTCTAAAAATTCCATTCCGCCACTTCATGAAGTCCTGCAATGGTGGAATTCTCTTGATACATTGTATCACGATAACATTGCGGTCGACGTGTGCATGCGAATGCTTCCTGTAGTCGACCAAAAGCACTATAAAGAAAGCTTCATAGCTTACTTGAGCGAGGAGCTTCCCGCTCACCGTCATGTGGCACGGACACTTTCTATTAGGACCGTTATCTCCTTTTGGTTTTTCGGTCACAAACAAAAAGATTCTTCAGAGATGTTCCTGTATGCCGTTGAAATAGGAAGCACTGAATTGAAAAGCTTAGCCAATGATGCGCTTGGGCGTACCCAGCGATTGGCAAAAGCTGAGAAAGATGCACTTGAGAGTTGGCAGGGGCTTATCGAAGGACCAATTTCGGACGCAGCCCTATTAAAGGCAGAGCGCGGGGCTATGCTGGGTTAATTTGTCGGAATGGAAAGGCTGCGTTCCATTCAGCTCTGACTCTAAACAGGCGTTGCTCGAAGGGCAATTTTAAGCTACAACATCTCATCTTAGTCGAGATGAGGTTTTCGGCGGCATTCGAGGATTTCAAGACTCGAACCCAATGCAAAAAGACACAAAATTGCGTGGGGGCATCTGTTGGGGTATTCGCTATTTAGGCGTTCTTGATTATTGATTACTTACAATAGCTTACGCTTCGAATGTGAGTCTTCTCGACCGCACCAAATTACCAGTCGTTAAGGACCTATATGGGTCGCAAAATGGGACTGGAAGCCAATAAAACAATGGTTAAGAGACGTTAACGCCCGTTCACATCCGTTGACATACGGGGGCACTTTGGGATACAAGTGGGGGCATCAGTTTCACTTCCGGGTTTTGTTTCCCCAAATGGCAAGTTCAACCGCACTGACTCTATCTTTTACCGAGACTCAGGCCTCGGATTTTTTCCGCCAATCCCATAGTTCCTCAAAAGGAGTGCCCCATGCTCAAAGATGTCACCGTTCGCAGCGCCAAACCAAAAGCCAAGATGTATCGCCTTTTCGATGAAAAAGGGCTCTATCTCGAAATAACCCCCAGCGGAGGTAAGTATTGGCGGTTTAAATACCGTTTTGCCGGAAAGGAGAAACGCCTCGCGCTCGGTGTATATCCAGACGTGAGCCTCGCGGACGTAAGAGAAAAGCATTCTGAGGCGCGAAAGCTTGTTGCTGCGGGGAAAGATCCCGGCGAGGAGAAAAAAGAAGCCAAACGCCAAATAATCCTAAACAGCGAGAATACGTTTGAAGCGGTTGCCCGCGAATTCTGCGAAAAACGTAAACATAAATGGGTCACAAGCTATTCCACCGCCATGATCGCACGGTTGGATCGGCATGTGTTCCCAAAACTTGGCAATCGCCCCATTAAAGACATCACCGCGCTTGAGTTTCTTTCCGTGGTGCGTGTCGTGGAAAAAAGCGGTGCGCTTGATATGGCGCAACGTCTTTCTCAGGCAGCCGGTCAGATTTTCAGATATGCCATCGCAACGGGCCGGGCCGAACGTAATCCTGTGGCTGATCTGCGCGGCGCTCTGGAGCCTCCGGTCAGAAAGCACCAGGCCTATATCAAGGAGACTGAATTACCTACATACCTCCAAAAACTGGAGAATTATGACGGTTTGCAGACGAAGCTTGCCCTCAGATTCCTGCTTTTAACTTTTGTGCGAACAAGCGAATTGCGCGGAGCAAGATGGGATGAAATCAATTGGGATAAAGCAGAGTGGCGTATTCCAGCGGAACGCATGAAAATGCGGGACCCTCATATTGTTCCTTTGGCTACTCAAGCAATTGCGCTGCTGGAAGAGATTAAAAAGCTGACGGGGCAATGGGATTATGTCTTTGCCAACCAACACAGACCTTCGGGCGTCATGAGCGAGAACACCATGCTTTACGCTCTGTATCGTATGGGATACCACTCCAAGGCTACGGGGCACGGTTTCCGGGCTACGGCCAGCACCATCCTTAACGAGAGTGGTTTTGAGCCGAGCATTATTGAACGACAATTGGCGCATGCGGAACGTAACGAGGTGAGGGCTGCTTACAATCACGCTCAGTATCTTCCCAAGCGGAAAGAAATGATGCAGTGGTGGGCCGATTATCTGGAGAAAGCTGGAAATAGCTCGAAACAGAATTGATCCTGAGTCGTTTAATCGTGATTTCCAAAGCTGAATCAACGACAATTTATATGGCCGATATAGGAAATGAATAGTGCGAATGTAGATTCTGACGCAACGGAACTTTTTGAAAAGCTCCTGAGGCGTGTGGAAAAAAAACCCATCATTCTGATGCGGTTCCAGCCGGGATTTGATGCTGCGTTGGACGAATCGAGGCAAGGATTCGAGCGTTTTACAATGGCAAAGAGCCATTGGGAATTTAAGGACTTTAAATTGCCAACTCTTTGCATTGCAGAAATACCCACGGAACAGCCCGAGGGCGCTGATTCCAAATTTTTTGTTGGAATTGTTAGCGCCAAAGCCAGCGTCGCAACCTTTGATTCACGGATAACTGTTATCAAGCTGCGCCCTATAACTCTGCCTTCTTGGGATGCTCTGTCGGTTATCCTGCCATCGGAAGTTTTTCAGAATCTTTTTAACGACAGACTCAATTTTGACTTTTCTCAAGTTTTGAGCCCGAAGCTGAGTGTCGAGGTTGTGAAGGCGTTGGCCAAATCGGATCGAAAGACAATTGAAATTGTTGCATCCAGTTTACCCGACCTGCGAAAAGTTTCGCCTGTAAAATGGGAGCAATCGGATGCAATCAAGACTGCAATGGCTGCCTTTGGTTTATCGACCGGGAATTCGGCTGATATGGTGGATATTGCTGCGGATTCCGATTCGGGTTTGAGTGAATTTACAGCTCATGTCCTGGAGGACAACGTGATTCACGCAGATGCCACAATTGTCCCCCATTTCGAATTAATTGAGAAACACGTGACGGGGAAGGCGATTTTTTCCAGAAATGCTGAACAACTCGTGATTTACACGGCTAACAAAGGCCCACTGGAGGAAATGCTGGGGGTTGATTTAATTTACGTGAACGAAACCCTGGGCAACACAGTGATGGTTCAATACAAGATGCTTAGTCATTATGCGGACCCGATGGGTGAAACCAGTGACTGGATTTTTCGGCCGGACGGTCAACTGGACGAGGAGATTTCGAGAATGAAACTTCCGCAATTTGCGGGAAGCACAGAAGATTATCGACTGCATAAAGACCCTTTCTTTTTCAAGTTCGTAAAAAGAAAAGGTGATGGGCACTCCCATCAGTCTTTCGTAATTTCGCTGGATCATCTTAATAAGCTCTTGCGCTCCCCGGCAGCCAAGGGTCCCAAAGGGGGCATCAGAGTGAGCTATCAAGCGCTAAAGGGAGGCTATTTAAGGGATTCGGATCTGATTGGGCTTATCCGCTCTGGCTACATCGGTACGCATCGCGCTGAGACAGAAGCTTTGCATGCCATTATTTCTGAAGTGTCAAAAGGAAACCGTGCACTCGTATTAGCTTGGCAGAAACTACGCTCAGATGGAAAGGCACAAACAGACTTTGATGATGGGGTTTGATGCTTCAGGTGGCTGTTGGAATTTTTACGATTTTCCAGCCACCGTTTTCCAGAGCCCTGATTCCTTGATCGTTAATACTTCCACTTGAAATTGCCAGACATAGCAAATGGCTAGGACGGCTCATGCCCACGAAGATTCTTTTCCCATGCCCGCGGTCTTGTCCTTGCAGTTCATGGGCTTTTTGGGTGGCGGTTAGAATTGGCAGCAGGGCCTTCAAGTCATGCTGCCGTGAAAATGTTTCTGTGACCAAGGTTGCCGCATGTGTTTCTCCTTTGACGCCATGAATGGAATCAAAATAAATCGGAAGCTCTTCAGTTCCCGACCTATGCACATGCACATTAACCTGTTTCACCATTTGTATTGTTCCTGCGGATTGGGATTTGTGGACCTCCCAAGCAAGAAATTCATTCATCTCACTTCCTGCCGATAATCCCAATAGCTTTGGGATTTCTGCCGTCAATGAAGCCCACACCTTTTGGTCCAGCGTGACGGTTGGATTGAGGAACTGCCACATCAGCTTTTGAAATGCCGCAAATGTTCCTTTTTGCAGTAAGTCTTGATGCAATGTTGTTTTATTTCTCACCTCATCCCGACCACATCGTCGAAGCAAGGCCAAGATTCCTGACACAGCAGAATTATAGCATTCGCCTCCCGTCTTGGTTTCTTCCCACTTCTTGCGAGCCTCCATTATATACCCCAGTAGGGTATCAGGAAGTTTGAGTTTTTCGGCGTTTGGAGAAAAGTATTCTGCAAAATAATCTCCAAGATATGCTGGGGTATTGTCTCTGGTATGATTCGCGTGGTTCACTCGATTTCCAACCGCATAAACAGGACGTGTTTTATAAATTTCAGCAGGCACCGTTTTCAAAACCAAATCCCCAAACGCGGGAATTACTTGTTTAATGGCACTTTTTTCGAAGATAAAAACTGTGTGATCGTAATTGGGGCGTTTGGGATTGCCATTCAATTGCTGCGGTTCAACAACGGTCATCTGACTGACAAATTTGGCAATGGAATTCGAAAAGCGATGCGTCGTGTTCAAATACAAAGTTTTCGGGCGACGAAACAAGGAAAGGGTACGATCCTCATCCGTATCAAAATCAAAAATCGCTTGGTTCTTGTCTCCGAACCTTTGGAATACGCACCCGTTTGCAAAAAATAATTGTTCGATTATCCGGTCCTGCATTTCGGATGTGTCTTGCAGTTCATCCACAAAGACCCAGGGAAAACGATGGCGCAATATTTTTGCTACGTATGGCACTTTGACCAGGCAGCTCTCACCGTAAGCGTACATGTCATCGTAACGGAAATAGCCTTCAGTCCGAAGAGTGTTTTTTAGTTCGATTAATGCTTTGCCAGACGCTGAAGCGGGCCCCGGAAATCTGCCGCCCTCTCTCGAATGAGCAACACGCATGTTAGCTCCGTCAAATCGTAGGCTGGCAATAACACCTTTAACGACATCAATATCCTGCCGACACGCCATTTTGAGCGCATATAAAGCGCTACTGTGGTTATTTAAGAAAACCCCCCACGCTCTGCCGCCGAAGCGATCATTGTCAATCGCGGTCACTTCGACTTTTTCACGACGAAGGAATGGAATTGCCAAAAACTGGTTAACAAACGTCTGCATCGTGCCAATAAAATGGGGATAGTGCAGCAGTGACCTCATGCCCGGTGATTGACTGAGTTTCCTCTCAATTTCAATGCGCGCAACGTTCGTATGCGAGAGAACACAAATGCCTCGGTCGCGGTAAGGCCATTTCTTTGCAAGAATTGCGAGTTTTGCCGTTAGGGCGGTCGTTTTTCCACTCCCAGGTCCCGCTTGTACATCGCATGTCGCCGTCTCCTTAAGCACAGCAACTATTTCGGGGTCCGTCAGTTCGAGTTGCAACTCGTGCGCGACGTTATCGATGTCTTCTTGTGTGATATCAATTTGCATTCGCGGGTGGCGGAGTTGGAAACGCTTCCGTCACGTATTGAACGGCTTCCACAAGATATGGTGGAAGCTTCGCCTTGAGGGAGTCAGGTGCAGGGTTTTGAGTCTCCAGAAGGTCCGCTAACACCTGCGCAGTAACCGCTTTTGAGACGTCCTCTTCAAATAATGGTTGATAGACTCGCGCTGCTATTGCTTCTTTGGATGCACCTTTTGCTATTTCGGCAAATTCGGTTGCTGCATCATCGAATATCTTCTTTCGTTCTTCATCTGAAAATGCACGTTCAGAATTCTTGAGCTTTTTTGCAAAACAAACGGCTTGATGCAATTCCAAGCCTAAACCAGCGAGAGCCAAGTCATGCTCTAACGTCCAGCGCTCTGACACGAACGTTTTTACGACGCCACCGTCATATTTTTTGAGCGAGTTCATATGCGCGTCAACCTTCCCGGCGCTTTGCATTTCGCTTTCGTATTTCGGCAATTGGTTCTTTTTCTGGTTTTCCGTTTTTGGAACGTAACCCTGAGATTCGTCGGGTGGAATATCTCGGTCCGAGATACATCCGACTTTAATGGGGGGCTCCTGACCATCCTTTCGTTGAAAAATTCGCGCATAGCGAAAGAGTCCTCGGCTGCCGACGTTTACAATGGAGACGCCATAGAGGGTAAAAGGCCTGCCGATTAGATTTGCTATCGTTGGCAACAAAATATTCTCAGCATCGCCTTCGACTAAGACGACTGCACGAGCAAAAAACAGGTTTGCTTTTGTGGAATCAAGAAAACGACCGAGAAAGCGATAATCGCCTGGGGTTAAATTGGTTTGAGAGCTTGCCATGGGATAACCGCGCCCCTTGCTTACAAGAGTTAAATTTTCAATATTTGCCTTAGATGCCAAATTGGGACTATGAGTGGAGACAAGCACCTGAACGGGCAATTTTCCCTTTGTTTTTTCCTCTAGGAATTCCATCAACCTCAACTGAAGTTGTGGGTGGAGGTGGGCTTCCGGTTCTTCGATTAGCAAGAGCGGGATCCCCGTTTCCGCCGATTCGCTTAGGAGCAAGAGTTCTGCTGCCATGAACAGCATGTTATTCACCCCAAGGCCATGGCGAGTGCGATCCGAACTATTGCTTTCAGGAGCGAGCCAGAGTTCAAGCTTTTCAAGGATTCCTTTCAGATCGGCGCTACGCCCAATGGTGATCTCGCCTGAAAGTTTCTCTGAACCCACGGAAAGGTTGCTAAGGTAATCTTTGTTTAGCTGATCCTTTGCGCCGGTGATGGCAGGACTGCTTTTTATCCACGATTCGGCGGTCGTCATGATACCGCGTAGAGTGGGAGGCGGTTGCAGTAGCTGCCCGGTAATCGGAGGCGGACACTCGCTCACCTTGTCCTGGCCGGCAAGTTTCGGGTGATGCAAAAGAAGTTGCGACAAACGCGATCCTCGCCCCGCCGACATTTCCGACTCGGCATCGCGAAGAGGCTTCAAGTAGGTAAGACGCATAAACGTCCGAATATCCCCTTCGAACGACTTCCCTTGACCATCTGGCCCCGATCGATTCGTGACTTCAATTACAGGGACATCTATGCCGCTGCGATTTTTTCGCGCCACACGTACAGCGTGAACGGTTAGCTCTAATGCCGGTTTAGTATCTTCGAATGAAAGCCATTCAATGAACCGAGCTGCTTCGTCATCTGTTAGGTCTTCAAATCGCGAATACAAAGTGAGGCTCTCTGCTGACTTGCCATTCGCCTTGTGAAAGTCTTCTTCGGTAATGCGCAAATAGTCTTGGCTGGTGGTGCCAAGTACCAATCGGAGAGCATCCATAATGGCGGTTTTCCCGGAATCATT
>JAQGOU010000234.1 GCA_028293445.1 Verrucomicrobiales bacterium
CTTCGGCCCGAATAAGGAATTGTTGGGGGGCAGTAGAGGCAAAGTCTTCCGACGTCCGATCTGCCCAGACGAACGAACCGTAATGATTGGCTTTGGCGTGGGTACCGGCGGCAAACGCATTCGCTCCTGCCACATTCATTTGGCCACCTGCTACTGTCCCGCAGGAGCCAGTGACGGCGTTGTTCTCGCCACCTGCAATGACACCGCCGAGACCGCTATTGGTGTTATCGATACCGCCGGAAACCGTTCCATACCTTGTCGCCGAATTGCCAAGCCCTCCACCGACCGTTCCAAAGAACCCTGTCACGGCGTTCGAATGGATTTCCGGCACACCGAATGCGGTAAACTGGGCAATCCCTCCGCCGCCGGCAATGACGGCACCTACAGTGTTTGCGTCGACTGCATTGTTCGTGTCACCGGCGATAACATTTTTTCCCCAGTAGGTGTTGGCCAGGCTTCCGCTTCCGGAGGTCTTTGATTGCAGAGGTTCCAAGGTCAGGCTTCGCTCCCCATTCACCCGAAATTCCAATGCCTGGTTATTGGTGCTGCCGATGAATTGACCGCTGGAGACATTGTTCCCGTCAAGTTTCCAGGAATTTGTTGAGGTGATTGAGGAGAGGTTGACGCTTGCGCTGCCACCGGCATCGTTCAACTGGAGAGTGCTGCCGGTGAGAGATAAGGAGGCGGTTCCCGAGATGGCGCCGGGTGCCAGTTTTACGGCGGTGATACTGCCGTTGGCAACTGTTTGCGCATTCTGAGCATCCAAAGCGAACGGAGCCGCCGTGAGTCGTGTGAAGGGAGTGAGCAGTTGGAAATCGGTGTTGTTCGTGCTGACCCAGATTTTCAAATAGGCCGGTATGTTTACGGATGCGAGGGATGGAATCGGCGTCACCATGTTGGGAACGTTCGTATCGCCGAGATTGACCGTGAACAATCCCTTGTTGACGGAGGTGGTGATCGAATTGCCTGGTTGCTCTGGCGGAGTGTTGTTTTGAATCCAGATATTCGTCGTGCCGGTGACATCGGCGAAGGCGAATTTCAAATATGCCGTGCCGGTATAGGACACGCCATTCACCGAAAGGGAGCCTTGATACGTGATGATGCCGGGAATCTCCGCGAGCGCAGGGGCGGCCATGCCAACGAGTAATAGCGCCGCCATTGCCATTGAACGAAGAAACGTGTGAACAGAGGTCGAGGTATTTTTCTTGGTCTTCATCGGGTAAATCGTCGCAACAACCGAATCCTATAGCGGGAATCTAAGTCATCGCTCCTTAAGGAAAGATTAAGGAATGATGGTCATCCTGTTCACGCATGCAGGAGAGCATTCAGTCAATGCTGGGACGATCGATTAATTACCGGAATGCGCCGCTGAACGACAGGTAAAATTTTCCTGTTTCGGCTGTGATTGCTCGTTTGCCTGCTGGTGTCTCTATTGGCGCCACAAGGAAGGGTTAAACGTTCACTCCGTCGATGAAACTCGCTGCGCTCGCGCCTGCGGCACTTGTTGGGGCACACTGCACGGGAATCATCGGCGGCGTCACGCGATGCCTTTGGATCACGGAATATTCAACTGTCGGAATTCACCGGGCGGCATGGCAGCAATGGTAGATTGAATCAAAGCGGCCGCCGCCTCAATTCGACGCAGTTTGTTCGTGGAAAGTTCGAGGATCGAAATGGACCGGCCAGTAAGATTCTGCTGGTAGCGGAGATTTTGGTCAGAAGTGATGAAAAGGCCGAACTCTCCTTCCGCCGATTTTAATAATTCGCCGTTCTTGATGCCGCCCCAGCCGCGTTGTTGTGCTGTCATGCAGTCGTGGCCCGGCAGGAGTTTGTGCATTGGCCATGGCACGCATTCGTCCAAAAGGATCTTCATGCGGCGACTGCCGACAGAAGCACTTGTTCAGATTTTTCGAGTACACGGCAAGCCATCCCGTGTGTGACCGAAGGGAAACATTCGAGAAATTCGTCCAACGTGTAGTTGTCCTCCAAATACTCGAAGAGTGTCTTCACGGGAACGCGTGTGCCTTTAAAAACGGGTGTGCCCCCGAGAACCTCAGGATCAACTGTGATTAAATCGCTTGGAATCACGGAAAGAAGATAACTCATCCTTGGCCTGACTGTAAATCCCAAGCTGAAATCCGTTCCGCCATCATTTGCTGATGATTGCCGCGCGCGAGGCCCTTTTGGGAGTCGCTATGTCCGCGGACGGAAGTAAAATAGTTGCAGTCATCACGGGCGGCTTCATTTACGTCTCTTCCGACGCGGGCGTCACCTGGACGCAACGCGGTATCTCTGCGAACTGGCAATCGGTTGCGTCCTCGCCCGATGGAGGGAAAATGGTCGCTGTGGCTTATGGCGGCCAGGTTTATATTTCCACGGATGCCGGGGTCACCTGGGTCGCACGAGAAACTAGCCGGAACTGGCAATGCATCACCCTTTCGGCCAGCGGTAAAATAACCGCCGGAGTCAGTAGTGGCCAGCTGTTCACTTCGTGGCCGACGACCACGACCGGGACGAGCCTTACAAGGCGGCCAATTCTCCGCCATTGAATTGCAATACATTGGCAATAACCAATTTGTTCCTGTCAGCCACGAAGGAAGCATTTTGGCGTTTTAGTGAAGCGGGGTTTTTGAAATCGCCCAGGTGTTAGCACACGCCACAGGAGACAAATGGGCGGCGCGGCAGCGCCGACCCTACCAAATTTGGTAGGGCTGAGCTGCTGCTCAGCCGTGACTTATCGGAACACAGGCCGCTCGGGAAACCAGCCGGCTTTTTTTGTTTTTGAAGGGTTCCGTTTTTCTTCATCCACATCAGCATTGCCAGACGACCGAAAATCAGGAAGTTTCACACCCGAATTTAGAGACCATTTTGAAAAAACCGATCCTGATCAGTATCACCGGCGTGGACAAACCGGGTATCACCGCGTCCATCACCGAAATTTTGGCCGCCTTCGAAGTCAATATCCTGGATATCGCGCAATCCGTGATCCATGACGCGTTGTCCCTCGGCATGCTGGTGGAAATTCCCGAACACGCCGCGAATTCTAAAACGATCAAGGACACCATTCAAAAGAAGATCGGTTCATCCGATTTATCGGTGCGCTTTCTCGATATCAGTCCAAAAGATTATTCCGACTGGGTGGGCAGGCAGGGTAAGCCGCGGCACATCGTGACGTTACTGGCCCGTCGAATCACGGCGCATCAGATCAGTCGTCTCGCTCGTATCGTGGCCGGTCACAATCTGAACATCGACAAGATCAATCGCCTCTCCGGTCGTATTCCTTTGGAATCCATTGTTTCCAACAAAAGCCAGGCGTGTGTGGAATTTTCTCTGCGCGGTTCCGTTCCGGATTTGTCCCTGTTGCGCCGTGAATTTTTGCAACTCGCTGGCGAAATCGACGTCGATATTGCTTACCAGGAAGACAACATCTATCGACGCAATCGTCGGTTGATGGCCTTCGACATGGACTCCACGTTGATCCAGGCGGAAGTGATCGATGAACTGGCTAAACGCGCCGGGGTCGGGAAACAGGTCGCGGCGATTACCGAGCGGGCGATGCGGGGCGAGTTGGATTTTAAACAAAGTTTCACCGAACGCGTCGCCTTGCTCAAAGGTCTTCCTGAAACCGCCCTCGGCGAAACAGCGGCCACGCTGGTGTTAACGGATGGCGCGGAACGATTGATCAGCACGGTGAAAAAGCTGGGATACAAGACCGCGATTCTCTCTGGTGGCTTCAACTATTTCGGACGCGCGTTACAACGGAGACTCGGCATCGATTACGTCTTCGCAAACGAGTTGGAAATTGAAGATGGCTTTGTGAGCGGTCGCGTCGTGGGAGAAATTGTGGACGGCGCAAAAAAAGCCTCCCTTCTCGCGAAGATCGCCCAGCATGAAGGTTTTTCCCTTGAGCAAACTATCGCCGTCGGCGACGGCGCGAATGATTTGCCGATGTTAAGCATTGCGGGGTTGGGCATCGCGTTTCACGCCAAGCCAGTCGTGAAGGCTTCCGCGAAACAATCGCTGAATATTCTTGGGCTCGACGGAATTTTATATCTGATGGGCTTCTCCGAACGCGAAGTGAATGGATAAGGTTCCTGGTTCGGAGTCCCGGCTTCAGCCGGTAAAAACGTCCGAACTAGAGGGCGATGAAATTCTTTCCAACCCGCTTTTCCAATCGAACACCTTGCCGTCTAAAGACGGGACTCCGAACCCTGAATCGGCCTAAATGACCAACTTGTAGCCGACTCCGTGCACCGTCACGAGGCGCTTCGCTTCGCCGCCGCTGTCGCCGAGTTTTTTCCGGAGCTGTACGATCACCTGATCCAACGTCCGTGTCGTGCCGAAGTAATTATAGCCCCAGACTTCATTCAACAGCTTGTCGCGTGAGAAAACTTCGTTCGGATGGTCATGGAAGAACTGGAGCAGCTTGATCTCTTTGGCGGTCAATTCCTCAACGACTTTGGCACGACGAATTTGAAATGTTTTTGGATCAACTGTCGCGGAGCCGATCTGAAATGGCTCAGTTGTCTTCTCTTCTACAGGAGCTTCCGCGGTGCTGCGTCGGAGCAGCGCGTGAATACGCGCCAACAATTCGCGGACGCCGAACGGCTTCGTGACGTAATCATCAGCGCCAAGTTCCAGCCCGATCACCTTATCCATTTCCTGCCCCTTCGCCGTGAGCATTAGAATCGGAGTCGTTACTTTTTTAGCGCGAAGCTGTTTGCAAATATCGTAGCCGCTCAGGCCTGGGAGCATGACGTCGAGCAGGATCAAATGCGGATGATGCTTAGTCGTGGCGCTGATTGCCTGATCGCCGCGATGGCAGACGACGACGTCGAAATCTTCACTGCGCAAGATTTCTTCCAGCCCCAACGAAATGTGCGGGTCATCTTCGACGATCAAAACTTTTGTCTTCATTTGCACTTTGTCGGAAGTCGAAGCGTGAAACAACTGCCGCCGCCGTCGCGCGGCTGATAATACAAATCACCATGATGAGATCGCGCAATCTGACGCGCCAGCGTTAACCCCAGGCCCGAACCTTGAATCCCGCTGCTCAAGGAATCGTGGGCGCGATAGAACTGTTCAAATATTTTCTCTTCAGAGCCACGCGGCACTCCGACGCCCCGATCGCATACGGTCAATTCAGCGGAAGCATCTGTCGCCGTTGTTCCTTTGAGGCTCACAGAAATTTCTTTGCTCGTGCCCGAATACTTCTCTGCATTCGAAAGCAGGTTTACGAGGATCTGAGCCAGCGCATCGCGATCGCCTTCGACACGAACAGGTGCAGCGCCGAAATCGCATTTCAACCCGAAGCCACTCTCTTCGAGATGCGGCCGATACATTTCACAGGTGTCGCGAGCGATCTCCGTTAGATCGCACGGTTCGAAATGATACTTCTTCTCTCCACGCTCGAGATGGGAGAAATCGAGCACGTTATTAATCAGCCGGGTCAACCGTCCCGTCTCGGCCGTGATAATTCCCAAATAGGAGCGCTGCTTTTCCAGTTCTTTGACCCGACCCTCCGCCAACAATTCCGAGAACATGCGAATGGAGGTGAGGGGAGTCTTCAATTCATGCGAAACGTTGCTGACGAAATCGGTTTTCTGTTGGGCGAGGCGCATTTCCTTTCGCAGACAATGCACGATCAACCAACTGCCGCTCGCGATTGCGGCCAGCAAGGTGCCAATCAAAACGCCGAGGGTTAAGCGTGCGGTTTGGGCCGTCTGCGTGAGTTTAACGGGGTTCAAGAGATAAACGCCGACTTCCCAATGGGGTAGTTCTTCTCCGACTTCCGTGGCGACCAGTGGATGACGCCAGTTGGTTTGAAATTTGGCATCGGATCGCGCGACGGGCTTGGCTGAATCATCCAGCAGCGCCACGCAAATTTCCTCGCGTAAATGGGCGTCGAGAGTCTGCACGTAATCTTTCACTCCCTCGATTAGGACTGGCAACGCGAGTTGAATGCCGAAGACAAGGTCGCTGCGTCGTGGCGGACGATACCACATCAGCACGTTTAATTTATTATCGGAAAATCGGGCCAGCGTGCCTTCGCGTTGTTCGCCGATGATCTGACGGAATTCGGCTTCTGAAGGCGCGAGTTTTGAATCGGTGGGATCTTCCGCTGCTGCCACGGGCGCTGCGATGGCCTGTTGTGGCACCACGCTGCGCTTCTGGGTCTTCATGGCGAACGACGGATTCGTGTCTTTGGACTGACTAGTCTCGACCTTTTGTGGAGGTGCTTTCGATGTCTGCTGAAATCCCTTGGTCGTATTCCAATACACTTCGGAGGGTGTGGTGCTGGAAAGAAAAGTTGCATTCGCCGCATAAAAGCCGGCGCAACTGGCGGGCGAGGGCGAGAGCATTTGTCCTTTGAGCGTCACGACGAATCCGACCTGCGCGTAAGGCCAGTTGGCGCGAATTCGTTCGTGAAAATTGGTCGTAATCGCCATGGGGTTTTGCGGCAGCATCCCTTCCACGAGTTGCGCAAATTCATGCTGCCGTCCCAGGAGGAAATTTTCGACGTCGCGGGCAATGGAGTCGGCGACTTTCTGGTAGAGCAGGGATTGCTGCCGTTCGAGGACGAACTGTTGGTCGTGCAGCGAGCGCATGGCGAGCCAGGCTAAAACCAGGCTCGGCACAAACACCGCGAGCACAAAAACAATCGCCAATTTTCTCATCGCAGCACGGGCATCTTCGTCGAATCACTCAAACGAGTCGAGAGGCTTTGGATCATAACAGTGGAGCGGTTCACTGGGCCTTCGGCACCGTTTGCAGATGCAATTGGCTCAAATTCATTCCGGCA
>JAQGOU010000263.1 GCA_028293445.1 Verrucomicrobiales bacterium
GAAGACCGTCTTTTTTCTCCAGGCGGATAGATTTGTTATTGCGCACCAGATTCAGGCCACTGCTGGTTCCGACCCACAAATTCCCCGCGGCATCCTCATGCACCACGCGCACCGCCGAGCCGAGATATGAATTGGTGTAGCGGATATAGGCATTGTTCTGTAGACGATAGAGGCCGCCCTCGTAGTCGGTTCCGACCCACAAATTGCCGTTTGTGGTTTGATGAAGTGCCAGAACCAAATCGAGAGTTCTGTTCTTATTTTTAAACGTCGTGTTGGTGATCGTTTGATTGGTCAGGAGACTTAAGCCGCCGCCCCATGTACCGATCCAAAGGCCTCCATTTTTCCCTTCGATTACAGACATGACATTGTTGTGCGCCAGTCCTTCCTTGCGGGTGTAGGTATTGAATTTTTTCGCGTTCAGCCGGTGCAATCCATCTTTTCCCCCCACCCACATATTGCCTTCACGATCTTCGAAGAAAGTATAAATCAGGTCGTACCGCTCCTGTTCATCATTCAACGCCGCGAAAAAATTTCCATTCACGAACCGGTAAAAGCCCCCGTAAGTTCCAACCCAAAGATTCGTGTGCCGGTCTTCGTAAACACTCGAAATAAAATTGTCTTGAAGCCCTTCCTTTCCCCGAAACGTGTAGAACTTTCCGTTCATCATGCGGGTCAGGCCGTCGTTGGATCCAAGCCAAAGATTGCCCTGATGATCGCGGCAAATGGTCCGCACCGGATCAGTGGGCAGACCATTGGTCCGACTATAAACCTGCATTTTCGAATCCTGCAAACGAATCATGTCAGGATGGCACCCGAACCAAAGCGTTCCGTCGTCATCCTGATGAATAGCCCGGACGGAGGTGCGTGAAAGAATATTGGTTTGGGGAAACTGGGAAATTTTCCCATCCTTCCACTGCATTAATCCTTCGCGCGTGCCAATCCAAATGGAATTGTCCTTGGCTTCGTAAACTGCGAGCACGGGATTGTTTGTCTGCCGGTCGATCTCTGTGATGCGCGAAAATTTCCCCTGCTGCATGCGAAACAATCCGATGGGAGAGCCAATCCACAAACTGCCGTCGCGGGCCACCTGCAAACAATAGATCCCCGCGTTTTCCAATTCCGGCGCGCCCAGACTTCCCGCGCCCGTGAATTGAACTCCATCAAAGCGCGCGAGGCCACCGAGTGTCCCCACCCACAAATAACCATCGTGCGTTTGTGCGATCGCCGCGACGGCGTTATGGGGAAGGCCATTATCCGTGAGCCAAGTTTGCGAGGAATACGATGGAGTAACGCTCGCCGCCGTGGCAATCGAGAGCGGGAACAAAATGTAAATCGCCATTGCGAAGCCGAACAAAAAAAGTTTCAAACTCTGCAACGGGACAGCCATCGGATAGCGATACGATAAACAGGTTTGGTCGGTGATCCAAGGCATTTGGATCGGCTGCTCCTCCCCAGTACAGGGGATGCCGCAAAACTCCGGGGGCAGCTATCTTTGCTTGTTGTCAGGAAGCAAGCCGCTTTCGTCTTGAGCGGAGGCTTCCTGCAAACAGACCGTAAACAGATATCATTTTAAACGAACATCAGAAACACGCTACAACCTGGCGTTAGCTCGCCTTTTGAAAAAGTGACCGATGCTTCGCGGCAGTTTTCTTTTCAATTCCGATCCGCTGATTCACCTCCTATGGAAACAAAAAAACGAAAAACGTATTCGAAACTTGTCGCTGCAATTGTCCTGGCGGCAGGAATTCTGGCCAGCTCACCTTTCAAGGCTAGCGCCATTATTTGGACTGGATCTTCGGCCAATTCGCAGTTTTGGAGTGACGCAAACAACTGGGACACACTCTTAGCTCCAATCTCCACGAGCAATGTGATCCTGACGAATGGCGGTTCAACCAACGTCTCGGGTGCAATCAACGGTGTTGTCAGCGCTGATATGACCGTTGCAAACATAACCTATTTTTCGAAGGTGTCGGGCATATCTCTGACGACCAACTACCACACGACTTTAATCAATCCCGCAGTGACGCTCAATATCAACAGGGGAACCTCAAGCGGGGCGCTGCTTTACGTTGGCGACATCACAGACCCTCTAAATCACGATAATCAGTACTATTATACAATCAAAGGTCTCGGTGCGAGTCTGACCCTGGGTAACACCGGATCGCCGAACACGAATCAAGGCGTGCAGGTCACCGCCACTCAGCGTAATTTCACAAACCATGTCGGCTCACTGGATCTTTCCGGCCTGGATAGTTTTTCCTTCGCTGGTGGATATTTCTGGGTGGGAATTAACGGCGCTGAAGGCACTGTCGCGACGGATCGACCCGCGGGCAGAGTGTTTCTTGCGAAAACAAATCTCATTGTTCTCGCGGGGACCGCTTACGACACTTTGAACCTTGGCTCGTTCCGAGTTGGCGAATCAAGGGCCAACACTCCCTCTCAATCCAGTTTGCTCGAATTGGGTCAGGAAAATAATTTTTACACGCCCTGGCTGAAAATCGGTGGCGCTCGGACCGGCAACGGCGCGGCGGCGCAGATGTATTTTCGTTCCGGACTGATCCGTCCAACTCTCAAATTGCGCGGCACGGACGGCATCAGCCGTCTCGGCAATGTGAGAATTGGCGATAATTCATTTTCCACCAGCGCCAATTCCATTGCCTCAAAAGGCGTTGTGGATTTAACCGGGGGAGTGGTGGATGCCTTCATTGACACCATGTATGTGGGACAAGGGCCCGGAGGTAACGACAACGTCGCAGCCGGCGCAACGGCGGGCGCAACCGGTTTGCTCACCTGGACAGAAGGGACTTTCGACGTGAGTACGCTTCTTCTCGGTTACCAGTTTGGGAATAATTTGAGCACTAATACCGGCACTTTGAATGTGCGAGGCGCAAACGCAAAACTGATCGCGGGTCGTCTGGTGGTGGGCCGCGACGCCGGAAGTTTTGGCGGCGGCGGTGTGGGGTTTCTGAATATCGATGGTGGAACCGTTGAGATTCTGACCTACCTCGCTGAAGGACTGAGCGGGTTCAATGTGTCGAGCGCGATTACGTTGACGAACAACGGTGTTTTAAATTTACAACCGTCGAATTCAACGGCTCCTGCCACGGCCTCTTTTGATACTCTTAACTTCAGCTCAGGCACCGTAACAAACGGAACACTTGCCTTCACAAACTTAAACTTCTTTTCACCTGCTACTTCGTTTCCTGTTTATTCCGCGACGGTGCTGAACCCGGGGCTCGTTAGCGCAACGGGCAGCCTCACTGTCAATGGTGGTCTCGACTTGAACGGAGGAACTCTGGGCCTCGACGTTGCCAGCACCAGTTCGCTGGATAGTTTTAACGTGACGGGCGCTCTCAATCTTTCTGGAACCAGCTTTGTTAGCCTAAATCCTCTCAATTCCCTCGTGGCCGGTTCTTATCCCATGATGACTTACGGTTCACTAAGTGGATCGGGCAGCTTGCAAGTAGCGGGCCCTGTCGCTGAAAGTCGGTATAATGTGAGCTTCGATACGACTTCGCCGACTGTAACGATGAACATCAGCGGAGCACCCGCAAATCTTTCGTGGTCGGGCGGTAACAACGCCAATACCTGGGATCTCAAAATTACGACTAACTGGAATGCGGGTGGCGATCTTTTTTACACCTATGACACAGTCGATTTCGGCGATGCCGGTTCCGCGTCTCCCGCTGTTAACCTGAATGGAACGCTTTTGCCACTTGGCGTCAGCGTCAGTGGCAGTCAGAATTATACTTTCTCGGGCACCGGAAAAATCAGCGGCAAGTCCGGCCTCACCGTCAACACTAGTTCTCAACTCACGATTCTGACCACCAACGACTACGTCGGCGGCACCATTATCAATAGCGGAACACTTGTTCTCGGCGACGGCAGTAGCGCGCAAGGAACATTGGGATCAGGAGCCATCACGAATAATGGCACTTTGGTTTTTAATCCTGCCGACTCGCAGACGAACGCCATCGCTATTTCTGGCAGCGGCACGGTTATTAAACGCGGACCGGGCCTAATGAGACTTTCCGCGGCAAACACCTTCACCGGTCCAGTCACAATTGAGGCCGGGACTTTGCAGGCTGGCAACGCCGCGGCACTGGGTAATGCTACCGTGAGCGGCGGCGCAGCCACCGTTCAAAGCGGAGCGACGTTGGATATCGCTGGCAGTGCGTTAGGCACAAAATCGATTATCGCAACGGGTGCGGGCGTCAACAATGCCGGTGCTGTTTTCAATTCTGGTGGCTCACAGTTCATGCGCGATGTTCAACTCGGCGGTGACACAACAATCGGCGGCACAGCCGGAATAACCATTTCATCCTCGTCGGCCAGTTCTACCGATCCTGGTCTCACCGCATACGATTACAAACTGACCAAGGCCGGTGCGAATCATCTCAAGATTGAATGCCTTCGTGCCACTCCGTGGAATTTACAGTTGGGAGATGTGGATATTCAGGACGGCGCGATGAGCTTTTACGGCAATCTGAATCTCGGATCCCAGTCGGCCAAGCCAATCACTGTCCACTCCAACGCCGTTGTGGCCTTCGCGCATAACGCGGCGTTTCCTTTGACGAAAGCCATTTCGTTGGATGCGGGTTCCTGCATTTATGGATTGGGAACAGCGAGCGCGATAGATGGTTCGATCACACTCAACGGCAAAGGCACCCTGGATATTGCCAATGCGATGTCTCTCACCGTGAACAGCCCGATCGGCGGAAGCGGCCCGCTGGTCAAAGGCGTTGGCGTTCATCCATCCATGACAGCCAGCACCGGCACCGGCAATCTTATCCTGAGTGCCGCCAATACCTTTACGGGTGACCTTCGAATCGAAACCGGCAAGGTGATTCTGACCAATAATGCCACGGTCGATCAGGCTGCCAACGTCATCCTCGCCGGTGGTTCACTCGATGTTTCCGGACGGACCGATGCAACACTGACCCTCGCGGGAAGCCAAAGCCTCAAAGGAAACGGGTCGATCATCGGGACCGTGAATTCTTCATCAACTACGACAGTCGCGCCGGGCGAGAATTCCATTGGGGTGTTGAGCGTTACTGGTTCAGTTATCCTGGGAGGCACCACGATTGTCGAACTGACCAAGAACGGCAACACATTGACGAATGATAAGTTGAATGTCACCGCGACGCTTACCCTCGGTGGAACATTAAATATTACTTTCTCCGGTGCTGCTCTGGCCCCCGGCGATAAGTTTACGCTGTTTAACGCCGGAACTCGCTTGGGCCAATTCGATTCCGTAAACCTGCCGGTTATCGCCGGAGTTGTTTGGACGAACAAAACGACGATCGACGGTTCGATTGAAGTTCTCTCGATTGCGCCGCAGGCACCTCCAACAATAATAGGTGGTCAAATGGGACCCGGCGGGAACTTCAATCTCCAATTTAGTGGCACCGATGGATCAAGCTATTCCGTGCGGAGTTCCACGAACGTTGCCACCCCGGTCAGCCAGTGGACGGTTTTGTCTTCCGGTGTATTTGGTCCTAACGCCACGAATTTCCAGGACTTCAATACTACGAATTATCTGCAGCGTTTTTACCTGATAACCACGCCTTAACCTTCTCGGCGGACACGCAATGAACCGAAAGTGCTTTGTTATGCACCAACCATCCGAACGATATTCTCGACAAAAGTCCGCATTCACTTTAATCGAACTCCTCGTGGTCATCGCGATCATCGCAATCCTCGCGGGATTGTTATTGCCGGCACTCGCCAAAGCCAAAGCGAAAGCCAATACCATCAAGTGTGCGTCGAACATGCGAAATTGGTTGTTTGCTCTGCAAATGTATCAAGGCGACAACGAAGATTCTTTTCCCTTTTTCGGCCCGGTGTTTGCATCTCAGGCCACTGACCCGTACGTCTTTGAAGTGCTGGCACCCTATGTTGCCAAAAACACGACGGCACAGGCTCAATCTACTGTAGACAAGGCCGAAATTCGCAAATGCCCGGGCGGAAGTTATAGCGCCCCGCCCGGGGCCAAGGGCGTATGGAATCCTACGAACTGGAATTGTTGGATCGGGGTAAATTTCGGCGCCTACGCCTCAAGTCTTAACGGCCCTTTCTATTATCAAAATGCCAACGGCATAAATAACCCGCCTTTGAAAAGCACCCGCATTCGCAATCCAGCGGACGCTCTTGCCTTCATAGATACCGATGGATTTTATATTTATTCGCCACTGCTACGACCGTTCACGGGTGATTCCGACGGTGATGGTGTGCCGGACACGGATCCTACCTACGCTCCGTATAATCATGGGCGGCCAACCGTTCATACCATGGGCGCCAATATTGGTCTAATGGACGGCCATGTGGAACGGGTTGCCTTTAAGAAACTTTGGGAAATCGACAGAAAAGGCGCGATGGTGCATTCCTCCTGGTATTTGGAAGATTGAAAACCATCGCCATCCTTCAAAGAAACGCGCGGTCATGCCAACACGCAAACAGCTGACCATGGCAAGATGCCGCGCCGATTAGACACGTGTGTCCATGTTCCCCATTTAGAAGTTCGGCAATCGGTCGCTGGAAATTGGGTTAACACGCGTACGGCTTAATTTTTCCTGACCAGAACGGGAGAAAGCACCGTGCAGGACCTTTTTTCCACGCCGGAAAATCTTTCCGTCAGCGTGCGGGACTTTTTTTCCGGCTCCGGAAAACTTTCCGTCACGCTGTAGGATCTAAAAATTGTGCCGGGAAAAAAAGAAAACACCGTGTCGGACGGAAAAATTCTTCCGGGAAACCCGTCCGTACGCGTGTCGGACGCTTTTTCCGCGCCGGGAAATCGGTCCGTCATGCTGTCGGACCAATTTTTTGAAGAAAAAATCACCCCGCAAGCGTGCGGACCGATTTTTTGGCACGGAAACACTTTCCGTCATGCTGTCGGACGGAAAAATTCTTCCGGGAAATAGGTCCGACATGCCTACGGACCGATTTTTTGCCCGGAAAATTAGTCCGACACGGTGTTTTCTTTTTTTTCGGAGCCAGTTTTAAAACACCCCGCGCGTGCAGGATTATTTTTCGGAGAGAATTTTTCCGTCCGACACGCGTGCAGGACTTTTACAGGTTCTTCATTTTCAGCAGGATACGTCTGGAGTCGCTCAAAATCTTGAAAGTCCGGGGTGCAACCACGGGTTTGCTGCACCATCTCCCGGGAAGGGTTCAAGCGACGTTACTTCTTTCCAAGACCTGCTTTCGGCAACCGGGACAGAATCAGCCGAACAAGCTTCCAATCGGGACCCCTTTACCGTCTGGCGTGACATAGAACGGACGCTTCTCCACTTCATACGCCAGCTTTGGCGAGATACCCAGAGCACGATAAATGGTCGCGTGCAAGTCTTCGATAACCACACGATCCTTGATCGTTTTACACGGGCGTTCGTCGGCAGTGACTCCGTGCAGATGACCCTTCTTTATTCCACCGCCGTAAAGCATCACACTGCCAGCATCCGTGAAATGACGGTGCATGCCGTAGAATTTCATGTCGTTGATCGTGTCCGGTTGTTCCACCTGCCCTTTGACTGGTTTCTCCGGCTTGCCTTCCACGAGCGCGTCGCGACTGAATTCGCTCGCGAGCACAATCAGGGTCCGATCGAGCAGACCTTTGGCTTCGAGATCGAGCACGAGCTGAGCAATCGGCGCATCGATGTATTTCTTCAAATCGGCTAACCGCGTGTGACCATTTTCGTGTGTATCCCAATATTGAAACGGAATGTATTCACTCGTCACTTCGATGAAGCGGGCGCCTGCTTCGGTTAAACGACGCGCGAGCAAGCAACCGAGACCAAAGCGTCCGGTGTTGTATTTCGCGTAACTCTCCTTTGGTTCGAGCGAGAGGTCAAAAGCCTTTGCCGCGTCTGAGCTCAAGAGCCGGTGCGCATTGTCCAACGAACGGAGCAATGAATCTTTTTGATAGCCGCTGCCGAGTTGGCCAATCGGACTTTTCTCCACCAGCTTTTTGTAAAACTTATCGCGATTCTCAAAGCGCGACGGGCTCATCCCCTCGGGTGGGCGCACCGCTTTGACGGCTTCTTCCGGGTTGGAAACCACAAACGGGCCATACTCGCTGCCAAGGAAACCGGCGGTATGAAACGCCTTTAGCTCTTCACCTTCCCCGAGATCAAAACGCTGACCGATATCGATGAACGCCGGCAGAGCTGGATTTTTCGGACCGAGCGTACGCGCAATCACTGAACCAATATGCGGCGCAGCCACAGTCTGCGGCGGGGCGTAACAGGTGTGCCATTGATATTGGTGACGCGAATGCAAAATGAATCCGAGATCGCCTGCGGTGTAACTCCGGATCAACGTGCCGCGATCCATCACGCGCGCCATGTTTTCGAGACCTTCCGTGAACTTGATATGATCGACAGACGTATCGATCGTGGGAAAAGTCGAAAGAACTTTCTGCACCGACATCCCCTTCTCATAAGGAGCGTATTTCTTCGGATCGAACGTCTCCGTATGCGCCATGCCGCCGCCCATCCAGAGCACGATGACAGTGTCCGCCGTCGCCTTGATTTTCTCGAGCTCAGCCGCGCTTTCCGCAGCAAGAATCCTATTCGGATAGGTCGCGGCCAAAGCGCTCAGTGTCGCCGCACTGGCGGTCTTCAAAAATTCCCGGCGATTCCATTGCGTTGTCATTTTCATAGCGACCCTTCGTTTTTAAGCTCTTCAACCGCTTTTAATTGTTCGTTTGAAATCCTTCTCACGTTCCTGATGAGAAAAAACCAATAGACCGGCGCAAAAACTGAATACTCCGTCATAGACCAAAGGAAATAGCCAACCGTGGTCACGGGTGTGATTCTGTATTTGCCGGAAGAACCCGTTCTCATGCTTTCGCCAACGGAGAAGAGATTCACATAGGGAAGTAAATTATTGTAGTCGCCGACCGATGTTCCGCATTCACTGCAGAAATGCACATGTTCCATCTGCGGAGCAAAGCAGTGACGGCAGACCGGAACCGCCTCAGCCGATTGAACGCTCGCTTCTGTCGCAGAGTCCCAGGGATCCGGACGTAACGGACCTGTTCGGATCCAGCGCATAGTCCGCCAAAGGCAGAGGGCGCCGACAATCAGGAGCGCAACTGCACCAGCCTGAAATTCCGATGGAGGATATTGAGGATTTAGCATGATCAATAAATCAACTGAAACTCCGGCAGCATCGTCATCGCCCAGAGGAAATCTTCGACACCATCTTTTTTCAACGTTTTACCCAGGAGTTCCTCGGCGGTCTTAATTTCATCCGGCGTTGGCTTTCGCCCTAAACCTTGCTGATAAATCTTCAAAATCAAATCCCGGCTCGATTTTGCGTCTCCGACCAGGTTTTCCGCGCCACGCTTCAGGACATCCGAGAGCGTCCCACCATTGGTCATTTCCAATGCCTGCAAGGTTGTCGCCGTGCTGGGGCGTGTGGTCACCACTTGTTCGCGGTTCGGCCTTCCGAGCGCAATCATGAGTGCATCAGCACCGACGAGCGATGCACGGACACCACCACCATAAGCCGAAGCCAACTTTGTTGCCATGTAGGCCTTCGTCATGCGCCACGGCTGCATCATCATTTCACCAAGCACACTCGCTTTGCTCCAGTCCGTGGCCATGAACTCAGACTTTTCCCAGCCTTCCTTCTTTTCATCAGAAACGATCCATGAACTGTCCGAACCAAAGTCATTTGTTTTTGTGATGCGGCCGGCAACGCTGCGCAGTCGAACATAGAACAAGAAGCCTGCAGGATTCTCGGTCCCCGCCACCGCCCTCTCCGGAGTCGGATCGCTGTTATCGGGAAGGTTATTCACCGCTTCCGCGGCAATGACGTTCTCACCTTTTTTCAAGTGCGGACGCAGATCGTAGAGATAGGCGTTCTTGAATTCGTTGCCGGAGCCGATTTTGTTTCCGTTCACGTAAAGCGTGAAACTGTTGTCCGCCGAAACAAGCGCCCTGGCCTCGGTTGGAGCCTCTGTCACCTGAATTGTTTTCCGAAAGTAAACGCGGCCGGCTTTCGCCTGGGTCGCGGCATTGGTCGTGCTCCAAATCCATTTCGGGATCGGCTTCAGCGCATACTTGTTCTGCTCCGACGCACCGGGTTCCACTTCTGCCATCGCGGTACCGTAGCCAACACCGGTCAACGAGGTCAGCGCATCGCGAAATTGCTCGGCCGTCAGGCGACGCACGGAGGGACCGCGAAATACATACCCGTTTTCGTTGTCACCAACGTTCACGGCGGGCAGTTGGTAAGCGTGTGAAGTCACCATCTGTTTGATCAGATGTCGCACATCATATTTATGGGCGACGAAATCTTCCGCCAGCCAATCGAGAAGGTTTTGATTCCATCCCGCTTTCTCCATGTCGTCCACCGGTTCGACGAACGCGTGCCCAAAAAAGCGTCCCCACAACCGATTCACGAATGTCCGGGACAGACGGCCGTTCTTCGGACTGATGATACAGCTGGCCAGTTGTTGCACGCGGGTCGCTTTGTTGGTGCTGTTCACCTCGCCAAACTCTGGATAAAGAAACTTCGTGCCCGCCATTTTGCCGGTCGGTTTGTCGCATTGAAAAATTTCGAGCGGCTGATCCGAGTAGATATTGGCGAGTGCGTAGGCATCGGACAGCTGCCAGTCGTTGACGAAGCTGTCGTGGCAGGAGGCGCATTTCATGTTCAAACCCATGAACACCTGGGAAATGGATTGCGCGGCCTGCATCGGCGGAATCTGCGACGCATTGACCGTACCGCGCCAGACAATCCCTTTCGTGAACCCTTCGGATTCCGGCGTCGGATTGATTAATTCCGCGACGAACTGGTCGTAAGGCTTATTCGTTTCCAGCGAATGAAACAGCCACTTGGTGATTTGTTTGCGGCCGCCGTCGATGTAGCCGGTCCCTTTGTAATCATTCCGCAATAAATCATTCCAGAACGTCAGCCAATGCTCAGCGTAGGCACGGTTTTCGTTAAGCAATTTATCGACGAGCTTCTCGCGTTTATCGCGCGATTTATCGGCGACGAACTTTTCCATGTCATCGGTGGAAGGAAGCAATCCAATAATATCCAGATAAACACGGCGGGCGAACACGCGATCATTGATCACTTCCGGCCATTTCGTTTTGTTCGTTTTGAAATAATCGCCGATCAGGATATCGACAGGATTCAGCGCCTTGTCAGATATTTTTGGGGCCTTCGGTTTGAGGTTTTCCGCTTCCACCTTCCCGAGCCAGACACCGGCGTCCCACTTGGCGCCTTGATCGATCCACGCGCGCAGCAAAGCAATCTGTTCCGGTTTCAGCTTCGACCCTTTTTTCGGCATGACCGAATCAGGATCAAACCCCATGACGAGTTCGATCAGCAAACTGTCGCTGCTCTTTCCAGAAACGATCGGTGAACCGGAATCGCCGCCTTGCATGAAAGTCTCGCCATTATCGACGCGGAAACTGCCTTTGCTCCGGCCGTGTCCGTGACAATTAGCGCAGCTCTTTTCGAGGATCGGCTTGATCTCTTTAGTGAAGTCGATTTGGTGCGCGGCGGCGGGTGGAAGTTCCTTTGCCTGTTCGGGCGTAATCTTCGCGAACGCGGGCGCGACCAGCAGCCCTGAAACCAAAAGCCAGCACTGTGCGAAACGAAATTTCATCGGGAATGTGTATTTACCAGATTGATTGGACGGAGAACAACGAATTTTCATTAAAGAGAACTGCGGTATAAATACTTTTTGCGTCACGCGGGGGCCAAAGGTTTAATGGATGGAGGTAAATCTCAATGTCCATTCTAAAAAACAGCGCTGGTTCCGAATCGCGACGACTTGATTTCCGTGCACTGGATCAGGACATTCACGGGCATCCGCTGATCTATCTGGACAATGCCGCCACCACCCAAAAGCCACGTCAGGTCATTGAGGCGGTAAAACATTTTTACGAGTGCGACAACAGCAACGTCCACCGCGGCGTCCATGAACTAAGCAACCGCGCCACGATCGCCTACGAAGGGGCGCGCGTTCGCACCGCGAAATTTATCAATGCGGCATCGGATCGTGAAATTATTTTCACCCGCGGCACGACGGAAAGCATCAATCTCGCGGCGAACGCCTGGGGTAACACCCATTTGAAGAAAGGCGATGTCATCCTCCTTACCGAGATGGAACACCACAGCAATATTGTTCCCTGGCAGCTTTTGGCCCAGCGGACAGGAGCGGTGCTGGCTTATGTTCCGGTCATTCGTGACGAGGGCCTTCTTGACCTCGCCCAATTGCACACCTTGCTACCGCAAGCAAAACTGTTCGCGTTCACACATGTATCGAACACCCTTGGGACGATCAATCCGGTTAAAGAACTCTGCGGGCGCGCCAGGGAGTTGGGAGTCACCACCCTGATCGATGCTGCCCAGAGCGCGGGCCATCGGCCTTTGGATGTCCAGGACATCGGTTGTGATTTCCTCGCTTTCTCTTCTCACAAGATGTGCGGCCCCACGGGTGTCGGAGTTTTGTATGGTCGCCGTGAGTTGCTGGATGGAATGCAACCGTATCAAGGAGGTGGCGACATGATCTCATCCGTCGACTTGTTCCAAAGCACATGGAAAGAACCGCCGCATAAATTTGAAGCGGGCACGCCTAATATTTCGGGCGTCATCGGATTGCACGCGGCGATGGATTACCTGGACGCGCTTGGTCGGGAAAACATCTGTCGTTATGACGAGGAGCTATCGGCCTATGCTTACGATTCGTTGGCGAAAGTTAAGGATCTCCAGTTGTTCGGACCCAAAGAGAATCGCGCAGGATTGGTCAGCTTTCTATTGGGAGGAATTCATTCCCACGACGTCGTGACAATGGCCAATGAACATGGGATCGCGTTACGGGGCGGGAATCATTGCAACCAACCGCTGATGAAACTGCTGGGCGTCGAGGCCACCATTCGCGCCAGCTTCTATTTTTATAACACCCGGCCTGAAGTCGATCGCCTCGTGGAAGTGCTGCGTGAGATTCGGCAACTGTTTGCAGGCTGAGGAAAACAAATTTTTACCACGATAAATCCAGGGCGATGCAACCGCATCCCACGGACCGCGGCTGTGTCGCAGACCAGCCGCACCAGATGAATAAAGAACACGCTCTCGAAATCTCAATATCGTTGGCATGGCAACGCGCTGCGCCTGGTGCTTTGCACACAGGCGCGGTCCGAAGAATCTTGTTCGATTTGCACTACGCTCCGAAATTATAAAAAAAAACGGCGCCCTCGATGAGCGCCGCTTTATGAAAAACTCTTAAAGTCTTTTTTACTTCTCCAACTTGGTATCAACGGCCGACACGCCAGCTCTCTTGAGCATAATCGCATCGATAATTTTCTGGGCGAGTTCTGGTTTTTCGATCAAGGCCAGACGCGCCGCATCTTTCCCCTGCCCGATCAAGTCGCCATTGAATTGCAACCACGCGCCCTTCTTCTCAACGACACCGTGCGTGATGCCGACTTCAATAATGCTGCCTTCTTTATTGATGCCGTGATTGTAAAGAATTTCAAATTCAGCTTCCGCAAACGGCGGCGCAACTTTGTTCTTAACGATCTTCACCTTCACGTTGTTGCCGATCGCAACGCCAGCCGCATCTTTCAAAGTATCTTTGCGGCGAATATCGATACGAATGCTGGCGTAGAACTTCAGCGCCTTACCGCCGGGAGTCGTTTCGGGATTGCCGAACATCACGCCGACTTTTTCGCGCATCTGGTTGGTGAAAATGCAAAGCGTCTTGGACTTGCCCAAAATCGCGGTGAGTTTGCGGAGCGCCTGGCTCATCAAACGCGCCTGCATACCCATCGTGGCCATACCCATCTCGCCTTCGAGTTCAGCTTTCGGCACGAGAGCCGCGACGGAATCGATGACGATGACGTCGATGGCATTGGAACGGGCGAGCGTTTCACAGATCGTCAGCGCTTCTTCGCCGCTGTCGGGTTGTGACACGAGCAGATCGTTTAGGTTCACACCCAACTTTTTGGCGTAGGCCGGATCCAGCGCATGTTCCGCATCAATGAAAGCAGCGAGGCCGCCCATCTTTTGGGCATTGGCGATGACGTGCAGCATCAAGGTCGTTTTACCGGAAGATTCAGGCCCGAAAATTTCCACCACGCGACCGCGCGGCAAGCCACCTGCGCCCAGCGCCAGATCAACTCCCAACGCACCGGTAGGAATGACTTCGATCTTAACATTCGCGCGGGCATCGCCCAAACGCATGATACTTCCGTCACCGTAAGTCTTGGTGATGGTCGAAATTGCGGCTTCGAGATCACGTTGGCGGGTAGCGCTGACTTTGGATACTTCGGTCGATTTACTTTCGAGGGATTTCTCGGATTTCTCAGATTTTGCTGCCATAAAATTTTCCAGTGGAACTGTTGTCGAAATTGCGGCCATCGTGATAATGAACAGGAAGGCAATAGTCAACCGCAGGTTCCAGAATTTTGAGTAAAACCGGTTAACCGTGTGTCCACGCTCCCATTTGCAAGTGTTCGGCAATCCATTTCAGGGTCACGCTGGTCTGTCCGTAAACATCGGGATAGTCGATCCTTTGACACCCGTAATATGTCCCTCTTTTACGCGGAAAGCCGCGGCTATTATCGGTCGGGCCTACGGCGCGGAAAGGGAGTCATACGCTCAAGAAAGAAGATTTTGTCGTCGGAAAGTGGCGTCATATTGATAAGTCGTAATTTTCCCTCACGGAAAAGTCCCGTCATACGGCTAAGTCATAGTTTCGGACGGTGGGAAGTTGGGACTTTACGTATGAGTCGCAATTTCCCTCCGCCGGAAAGAGCCTCATACGCGTATGACGTCCCTTTCTGGCGACTTTTGACCTTTTCCGTATGACGCCTCGTTCGGACCATGGGAAGGAGGCCTCATACGCGTATGAGGCGACTTTTTTTGGTCCGGAACTGGTGTCTTACGCGTATGACGCCTTTTCGGATGAGGGAAAATTGGTCCTTGAACTCATGACGTCGTTTTTTTTGGTGGGAATTTCATACCTTGCGCGTATGACGCTCGTTCCGGACGGTCGGATTTGGACCTCATACGCGTATGACGTTCTTGCAGCGGGTTGTTTTTCAATCCTTTACGCCAAAAGCTCGAAATTTAGGGCTAAAAGTTTGAAGTTGGCAGCGAAGGAAATTTCAGGTTTCGTGCCAAAAAGAAGACGCCTTTGGCGGGGCGGGCCAGACCTCGGTGAGGGTTGTTCGAAAGGGACCGGGAACAAGGCATTGGTAGCAGCGGACGTGAGTTCGTTCATCCCGTTTCTCCACGGATTAGCCGGAAACAACTGTCTTTTTGGCATCGTGCTGCTCCTCTGGAACTCGCGTCTCGCTCTCCCCGCTTTCACGATCGACTCATCGCGGAACGACTCGCACGGCATCGGCCATGACGATCTTGTTCGTTTCGGTGGTCCAGCAAGATGCTTTTACAGTGTTCGCGCCGGCGTTGATGTTGAAAATGCCGAGGCTCTGCCAAAGGCCACCGCCGGTTTGCTCATTTCGATTTACGGTGCTCGTGCCCGCAGAGGTGCTCACCACATAAGGCGCATTCGTTGAACGATTGCTGCCTTGCGCCCACCATGCATAAATCTCGTAGTTGCGCGTCTGTTGCGCGGTATAGCTAAAAGTCGCGGCGTCTGAAACCGGCGCCGTGGTGCGGTAGCGATAATCGGTTCCATATTTATCCGTGGCCGAAGTTCCGGTGGACCAATTGGTCGAGCAGCTGAACCCAGCCATGGAATTATCAACGATGATTTCGTTCGGCCAGGTCAATGCGCTGGCTTGATTGGAATTGGGTGACGCACCGGTCGCATTGACGGCGCGGACGACGTAGTAATAGGTGGTGTTCGCGCTGAGACCTGTGTTGCTGTAAGCAGTAGAGTTCGCCGCCAGCGTAGCAATGTCGGAATAAGGTCCACCGGAGGTCGTGCTGCGCGCGACAATATAATTCAACTCCACACCTGAGTTGTCGGTCCAGGTCAGATTGATCTGCGCCTGATTCACAGCGGTAGCGTCGAGATTACTGGGCGCTGCTGGCGGCGGCGCGTGCACGAAAGCGAACCAATCGACGTTCACAGCTCCGGTATCGAAGATCAGCTTCACCGTGTGCACGCTATTGTTCATTGCGAACGGCGTACTCGTGGCGGTCAAAAACGTGTTCCATCCACCACTGTTCCCAAGGGCAAACGCACCTCCGACCTGAACACCATCGACGAGCACACGAACATTGCTCGGGCCCGCGACTGCGGAAGCGTAATTCATCTCCAGCTTGTAATAGCCGATGCGTCCGCCGCGAACCGTGTACTTCAGCCACTCGCCGGGCGCGGTCCAGCCGATCATATAGCCGCTTCCGCCGCTGCCAATGTCAACGGCATCGGGTCGATATTGACCGCCACTGTTGCCAGTATCGGTGTCGTGAAAATCTGTTCCCTCCTGCCCGGTCGCGATTGTATTGCCCCACACGACTGAGTTGTCGTAGTTCTCGGCTTCGATTTGCATGCGACCGGTGTTGTTTACGTCAGAGCGATAATTGCTGTTGAGCGTGGTCCAGGAAAAATCATTGCGCGCCTGATCGAGTTTCGGCGCGGCGGTGCAGCGACTGGCTTGCAGCGCATTGTAATACCAATCGCCAACATTCGGCGGACACGCTCCGTAATGGGCAAAGGCATACCAACAAACTGCCGAGATTTTTAGATCGCTCGAGCGGTTCCATTGATCGACGGCTTGATAGGCTTTTTGAATGTTGCCCGCTTCGTAAGACGTTTCGCTGTAGGGAGAATTGCCGCCGAGCCACCAGTAGGTGTTCCACTCCGTGATGTAGACTTTTTTCGTCTGCTTGAAATTATTGTAAATCACGTCACAAAAACCTTTGAAAGCCCCGAAGCTGCCGATGTCCGAACTGCGTGGATCGTCGAGCGCGCCACCGAGATCGAAATTCGCGGGACCGTTGTACGAGTGCACGGCGAACCCATCGACTTTACCGCCGATGTTTTTGCAGAAATAATCGAGGTACGTCACTCCGCTATTGGTTTCCGACAAATAACCAGGCCAACCACCCAAGCCACCGAAACAAACGACGGCATCCGCTTGCGCGCTGTGCATTTTGTCATACACGCCGTTGCCGTCGCCGCCGAAAACCGTGGTGTACCATTCTTTGCTGGCCTGGTTGGGACAATATTGCGCCTGCATTTCATTCCCGATAATCCAAGTGCGGCAATACGGTTTTAACTGCGTGGCAATATCTTTGCAGCGTTCGCCGAAGGTATAGCGCTCATTCCAATTCCATTCCGGCGGCACGACCTGGCAGGAGGCGTAATCCACGCGCACAATAACCGTGAAGCCTTGATTGTAGGCGGAAGCCATGGCGTTGATAAAACCGGTGCGATAGTTCGCATCATTGGCCCAGGCATCCGAATAAATCAGATCGACGGAGTACGCGCCTTTGCCGTTCAGAAGTGTGTTGGCATCGCTTGCCCAGCCGTGGATGCCATAGATGTTCGGCGTGGAAGCTCTTTGGCCGGAAACCTTCACTGCGCAAAGGCAAATGAGACAGAAACAGATCGTGGATAGACGTGAAAAAAGAATAGTTCGGGTCATGTGCGTAACGGGTGTGTGAGGGTTTGTATTACATTCCCCACCGTTTGTCGATCAGCCGGACCCCTATATTTCTA
>JAQGOU010000292.1 GCA_028293445.1 Verrucomicrobiales bacterium
GGATTTTCCAAGCGGTCTTACCTCGATACACCGCGTCGTAATCCTCTGTGTCTCTGGAAACACTTTTGGCGGCGAGCGTCTCGAGCGCGGTATTGGTCTGGATCGCGGCAGCGGCGAGTTCGTAGATGGAACGAAACTTCTTCAGCAAACGAAGCGTGTCGTTTTCAACGATGGCGATCCGACGCCCGGACTTGGAATGACGCAGTTGGATGAGACGAGTCATGTCGCTCAGGATAAGGACGGTTTGGTAAATTTGAATGTAAAAGCGGCGGCACGTTACGATCACCTGTCCATTTTGCCGAGGATTCTGGTTAGGCATCCAAAGCGAGCTCATTTGGACGCGGTTTCAGAAGCGGCATGCAACAGTTCCGCTATTATGCCCCGTCTTGGAACGCTCGATCGTCGGTCGGAGTGCCGCGTTGGACGTTTTCTCTCCTAAAATGGCGGTTGGAGAACTTTTGTGCTCACCGGGAGAGTTGAGAAGGTGTTCAGGGGAGTTTTATCCCCCCTAAAGTAATCTTCTGACGACGTTTTTGGTTCCAAAACCGGCGAAAGAAAACTTCTGACGACGTTTTTGGTTCCAAAATCGGCAAAAGAAAAGTTCTTGCGACGTTTTTAGTTCCAAAACCGACGAAAGAAAAGTTCTTGCGACGTTTTTGGTTCCAAAATCGACGAAAGAAATCTTCCTAAAGTCCTAAAATACGCACTTTTCAGCTTTTCCATCGGTCAAAGTGGTCGAAAACAGCTTTTTCGGGGTTGAGCGCCATGAGCGCGACCTGTTTTATAGGAAAACGATTCCAAACCCCAAGTTCCAGCAAAGCGGCCTGTTCCGAGCCCGTTTTCGGTGAAAAAGAGACCCGACGCCCAGTTGAGACCCGCTCGAAGCTGAAAGACTTGGTGAAACTGTAAAAGTGTGGGTCTAAAGACTGCTTGCGATGTCGGCTGGTTATTGAAAGGATAAGAAGCCTTTGACAAGTGAGTTTATGGTAATACCCCTGAGACGTTTGATGTTCGTGCCGAGCTTCGTTTTGGCTTTAACCGTTTTCCTGTCTGGAACTTTCACCGCCTCTGCGCTGACCTATGAGGCGGTCTATAAATTTCCAGCGATGCCGCGGAGCCCCATGGGGCCGTTGACGAAAGGGAAGGACGGTTACTTCTATGGCGTCACCCGCTACGGCGGAACAAACGACATTGGAGCCGTCTATAAACTCAGCCCAGGTGGAAGCTTCCAACACCTGTTGTCCTTTGACAGTGCGCGAATGGGTACGCCACAGGAAAAACTCCTGGAAGGACCCGGAGGTATGTATGCATCGACCCGGGAAGGTGGAACGAATGGGATCGGGACGGTCTATCGATTCAGCACCAATGGCGTCCTGAAAGTCCTGCGTCCATTTCCGTTGACGACTGGGAAGCCGGGAGCTCCAGAGGGCCTGGTGCGCGGTGCCGATGGAAATTTTTACGGGATGCTGCATGACGACGATTTTCACGGGTGGTTCTTTCGGATGAACACCAATGGCGTAACAACCATGCTGAGCCAGAGCGCGATCCAGGAATACATGCTCGGCATTTCGCTAGTGCAAGGGAGAGACGGCAACTTTTATGGCACCTGTGCCAATGGAATTTCCTCACAGGGTTTTATTTTCAAGATAACAACTGCGGGGACTTTCACGAAACTGTTCGTCTTCGACGGGAACAACGGAGGAGGACCACAAGGCCCCTTATTGGAAATGACGAACGGCGTGTTTTTTGGAATCACCTTTCAAGGGGGTTCGAATGGCTTGGGAACGATCTTCAAGATCACGTCGGAAGGGGTTTTGACCAGCGAGCATTCATTTCTCGGCGGCACGGATGGATATTATCCATACGCGCCGCTGACTCGAAGCGGAGATACCATTTACGGTGTTAGCCAGGTGACCGTTTTCAAACTGGACAGCAACGAACAGTTCTCGGTTGTCACCACGGTGGATTCAGCAAATTTCGCGGGTGTGACGATCGGTGACGACGGTAACTTATATTGCCCGAGTGCGTTGGGCGGAGCGGATAACGCCGGCGCAGTCTTTAAGGTGACTCCGGCGGGTGACGTGACGACGTTTTATTCCTTTGCAGCTTCGAGTGGCGCCCGGCCGCTCGAGTCATTGAAATTGATGGACGACGGGAGCTTGTTCGGAACCACAGCGAAAGGTGGGCTGGCGGAATTGGGAACCCTCTTCAGTATGTCGCCGGATGGAGTGTTTACGAACCGACACTCGTTTTCATCCAACCTGGGATATTCCCCCAAAGCATTGAGCAAAACAGCGGATGGACAACTCTATCTCAGTTCACCTTTCGGAGGCGACAACGGCGAAGGGGGCATTTATTCCGTTACCGCGAATGGCGACACCACCTTGCTGACAACTTTCATCGGAGCCGATGATGGTTCGAATCTCAATGGCGCGCTGACGGAAGGCAATGATGGGCGACTTTATGGAACTGCGAGCGGAGGAGGTGGCGGCAGTGGAACCGTTTTTGCGATTACCACAAATGGCAACCTGACCGTCCTGAATAAATTGGGGGGAACTAATGGGGCGAATCCAGTCGGGCCGCTCACCCTGGGTGGGGATGGAAATTTTTACGGCGTAACAATCGCAGGCGGCAGCGCCAATTTTGGAACGGTGTTTCGTGTTGCGCCCTCGGGAGATTTGACGACGTTGCTCTCGTTTACCAAGGTGAATGGCGCAACTCCGATCGCCGGACTCGCCGCGGGTCAGGACGGGAATTTTTACGGGACGACCAGTGTCGGGGGCAAGTATAATGCCGGGACTGTCTTTCGCGTCACAACCAACGGCGTCCTGAGCACGTTATTGCACTTTGCGAAGACCAACGGGGCAACCCCCGGCCAACTCATTCAAGGCACCAGCGGAAAATTGTATGGACCAACCCTTGGCGGCGGCAAATTCAAGCTGGGAACGATTTTTCAAATTACGACCAATGGTTTGCTGACGACGATATGTCACCTTTCGGGAACGAACGGAGCCGTTCCGATCGCAGCCTTGACGGAAATGCCGGACGGCACATTCTATGGAGCGACAGCACAAGGCGGAAACGGTGCGGGAGTTATTTATCGACTCGTGAAAGTTCCTCCCACCATTGCTGTCCAGCCACTCAGTCGAACGAATGCGTTGCGGTCGACCGCTGCGTTTTCCGTCAAAGCTTCAGGACCGTCGCCCTATACCTACCAGTGGTTTAAAAATGGAACGGCGATTCCTGCCGCGACGCGCGCAGTGCTTTCGGTGGCAAATCTTCAATACGCATCAGGAGGGAATTACTCGGTGATCGTCAGCAACGTCGACGGGTTCACCACCAGTTCCAATGCCCTCCTCACGATTGCTCCCCCACCCCTGATTGTTTCCCAACCGGAAGATCAGACCGCGACCGTGGGAACGACAGCGCATTTCAATGTGGCGGCGACGAGTCTTCTGCCGTTGCGTTACCAATGGCAGTTCAAGGGGGTTTCCATCGCGGGGAAAACCAGCGCGACTTTAGCTCTCACGAATGTTCAACCCACGAAGGCTGGAGTGTATCGGGTGATCGTGAGCAACGGTTCCGGTTCCATTACGAGCAGCAATGCGCTTCTATCCATTCAGACCTGTTCCTTCACGCTTTCGACGAACATCGTTTACTTTGGGTCCACGGCCGCGAGCGGGAGTGTGTCCGTCACGCCGAACCTCGGCGATTGCACGTGGTTGACCGCGAATACCAACTCCTGGATCAGCCTCACTTCGGGAACCGTTAATTCAGGGAATGGCAATGTAACGTTCAATGTAGCGGCCAATACCAACAACGCCTCGCGCGTCGGCACGATCTTCACGGCTGGGACAAACTTTATTGTGGTCCAGGCAGGAACGTTGGCACCGGGAACGATCACCGGGAAAACCTTTGCCTTCACCGTGACGAATGGAGTGGGAAGTAACTTCCGATTGGTGACTTCATTGATCGGCAGTAATTTTATCCGACTCCCCGCGACCTCAGCGCCAGCGAATTACACTTATCAACGGTCCGGCGCAACGACCAGTTCCTTGACGTTGGCTCAGGCAGGTTTTTATCAACTGACCTATACCTCTCCTTATACCGGCACGTATATCTACATTGCAACGAACAGCAACGTCGGTACGGGAACCTTTTCGATGACCGATTCTAAACCGGATTACAACGGAGATGGATCGCCGGATATCCTCTGGCAAAGCATTGAAGGCGATCTTCGCTTGACGTTGATGAGCCGGACCAATGTCCTGCAAACCTTTGGCTTGCCGACGATTGTCGATTCTACCTGGAGAGTGATGGGCCAGGCCGACTTCGATGCGAACGGCAGCGTTGATCTACTATTGCAAAGCTCCAGTGGGCTTATCGCTGTCTATTACATGCAGGGAACGAATTTCCTGGGCTACACTTATCTCAACTCCGGAAACCCGGTGGATACCGCGTGGCATATCGCGGGACTGCACGACATGGATAATGACGGTCAGGCAGACATTCTGTTCCAACATAGCGGCGGCGCGTTATGGGTGTGGCTGATGGATGGGATTATTGTGGAAAATTCGTACGTCCTGCGCAACGGAGCCACCCCCGGCGCGGCGTGGAGAGTGGTCGCACTGGCAGATTTCAATAACGATGGACAGACAGATATCCTTTTCCAGCATGACTCCGGGTTCGTCTCGGTATGGTTCATGAGCGGCACGAAGTTCATTGAGGGAACAAACCTGCTCGATGGACAGGCTGCTGCCTCGGGTTGGCGAATCCTTGGCGTCAACGATTATAACTTTGATGGTCAAATCGATTTGCTCTGGGAGAACATCAATGGGGATCTGATTGTCTGGTTGATGACAGGAATTACCCACGACAGCGGATTCTATCTTTTGGGCGTGCCACCTCAATCCAGTTGGAAGGTCGTTGGCCCGAAATGACGCTGGTTTGGCGGGAATTTGATTGATTGTAACGTCGAAAATATGGTATCCCCTCGCCACTTGTATGAAATATCTCCCTCGCTTTTTTGCTGCCGTCGCGCTGGTGACGTCTTTCTTCGTTGCCACAACCGGGTGGGCGTGCACCCCTCCTTTCTTGAATGGGCGAACCCTCACTTTTACAATCACAACCGGAACGGGCGTATTTGCTAAAACCGGTTCGTTTCTGTTCTCAACTGCAAAAACAGGAACGGCTTACACCATCACGCCGATTCGTGGATTAACTCCGGCGACCAAGGGCAACTACTTCTACACACCAGCAACCGAGAATACGGCGACGATCGATTTCAATGATTCCGGCGTAAACGGTTTCCCCTACAATGGGACGTTCGACGTGATTGAATTTACATCACCAAGCGGAGGCAATTTCCACCGCGGCGCCACCTCGGGAGCGGAGGGCACACAATCCGGCACCTTTATGCTGACGACGTCCAGAGAAGATCTCAATCGTGACGGTCAAACAGATGTTCTTTGGGAAGACACCACAGGCCACCTGACGTTGTGGCAAATGAGTGGTATCTCGTTTTCCAAAGGCGTCTCGCTCGATTCACTCTATGACGACAATGAAGGTCGCAGTCGCGACGCCGCATGGCGGATCGTTGGACAAGAAGACTTTGATCAGGATGGCAATACGGATTTACTCTGGCAAAACCGTGACGATGGCAGCGCAAAGATCTGGTACCTGAGCAAAACTAACTTCATCTCGGAAGAAACCCTCGACTTCCTGGGAGTGCCCGATGCCACCTGGCGCATTGTTGGTATGGCGGACTTCGATAATGACTGCCAGATCGATGCGGTCCTGCAAAGCACGGATGGACACGTCCAAATCGTGCCGAACTTTCGTCAAACATCGTTTTCTGATGGCGTCGCCATGAATAATGGCGCAGCCATTAACCTCGCGTGGCAGATCGTCGGCGTAAATGACTTCAACAACGACGGCAAGCCCGACATTCTCCTGCGGCACAAGGCTGGATACGTCTCGCTCTGGCGCATGGATGGATTGACCCTCAATCGCACCGTTAATCTACCGACTCTGCCCCTGACGTCCGCCTGGAAGATTGTTGGCCTCGGTGATTTCAATCGAGATGGCCAGATGGATCTCCTCGTTCGCCATAACACCGGTTCTATGGGTATGTGGTTCATGCGCGGCTCCCAGTTCATCGGCGCCGCCCGGATCCAGAATGGCGTCCCGATCGATATGACCTGGCAGGTCGTCGGCCCCAAATAAGGGTCTGCTCTGACATAGTTTTTTTCGCAATGCGGGTGTGATGAACACCCGCATTTGTTTTTGAAAGGTTATTGCGTTAGCTTCGTCAAACTTCCATGACACGCAAATGGCACATCCCGCGCCGCACCTTCTTACGCGGGCTTGGTACGGTTGTCGCATTGCCTATGTTG
>JAQGOU010000297.1 GCA_028293445.1 Verrucomicrobiales bacterium
AAGGAGGTACAACAGCGTTGTACCCTGTTTGGACGCGACCGGGAAACAGGGTACAACGCGGTGTACCCACTTTTTTTTCGCAACTTTTAGAGTTTTTCGCGGTGTACCCTAATTTCCGGTGACAGAAAATTAGGGTACAACGCTTGTTTTCGGTTTTCCGGCGAAAGGAAATTACGGTACAACGGTTGTACCCTGTTTTCCGGTGACCCAAAATCACGGTACAACGCTCATTCCCCAAATTCCGACGACAACTTTTTACAGTACAACGCTAATTCCTCAAAATCTGACGGGAACTTTTTAAAGTACAACGATGATTCTGAAAGCCCGCTCCTCCGCTCGGAGCGAAAGAGAGGGAACTTGGTTGCAGTCGCTTGGACACACTGGGTTAATCTGTGTAATTGGTGCCACGCCGCCCCACGTCCATCGGTGGTTTAAATTCTTCTCCTCCTCAGACGCACCTTCCAAAAGGCAAAACTACTCTTGCCATGTGCAAACGCTTGTGAAAAATTTCACGAGCGTTCGATTCACTAAAAAACTTTATGCCACACGTCAAACTGCACATCCCCGGTCCGGTCGAAGTCAGCCCTAAAACGTTCAAAGCATTTTGCTCTCCGATGATCGGCCATCGCGGACAAGGGTTCAAAGATCTCTACGCCAAAATGCAACCGCAATTGCAGCAGTTGCTCTTCACGAAGCAACTCGTCTATCTCAGCACCTCCTCGGCGTGGGGCGTGATGGAAGGGGCGATCCGCAATGTTGTGCACAAGAAAGTTTTGAACTGCATGTGCGGCGCGTTCTCCGATAAATGGCTCGACGTCTCGAAAAAATGCGGCAAGGACGCCGAGGGCTTGCAGGTCAATTGGGGTTCCCCAATTACGGCGGCCCTGATCGATGCGAAACTCGCGACCGGTCAATTCGATGCGCTCACGTTGATCCACAACGAAACGTCGACTGGCGTCATGAGTCCGCTCACCGAAATTGCCGCACTGAAGAAAAAATATCCGGACGTGATGTTCATTGTCGACGCCGTCAGCTCGATGACCGCGACGAAGATTGATTTTGACGCGCTCGGAATCGACATCCTCCTCGCCGGAACGCAGAAAGCGTTCGCGATGCCGCCGGGTCTCACCGTTTTCGTTTGTTCCACCGCTGCCCTCGCGAAAGCGGCCACGACGAAGGATCGCGGTTATTATTTCGACTTTATTGAATTCCAAAAGAATGCGGAACAAAGCATGACACCGAGCACCCCGAGCATCAGTCATGTCTTCGCCCTCTCGTCGAAGCTCGACGATTTCTTTGCCGAAGGATTGGAAGCACGTTTCGCGCGCCACACCAAACTCTCGAAGAACACGCAAGACTGGGCCGCGAAGCACGGCTTCACTCTTTACCCGGAAAAGGGTTTCGAATCCGTCACGCTCACTTGCATCAACAACGGCGCCAAGCCGGGTGGACGCGCCGTGGATGTGGCAAAATTGCAGAAGCTCGTCAAAGACCAGGGCTTCCTCATCGACGGTGGTTACGGAAAAATTAAAGGACTCACCTTCCGTGTTTCAAACATGGGTGACGAAACCGAAGAAACGATGAACCAGCTATACAGCGCGATGGATAACGCGATGAAGCAACTGTAATCGACAGCCATCAAAAATTCTTAACACACTCGCCGCTCAATTCGGGCGGCGATTTTTTTTTGTCCGGACAGCAATCGCAAAAACAATTTCCGAATACCCGGTCGGCCGCGCAACGGAAAAGGCGCGCGGCATTTATGCCGCTTCACTGCACGACTGACGAAAACGTTGGAGTTCTCAAGGCCTGCTTGAGTGACCACGTTGAAGCGGCGTAAACGCCGCGCGCCTTTCGCCAGCGCCCCTCCGCTCGATCCGGAAAGTATTTTCGAGAAAGGCTATAATTGTCAGCGGCGACTTATTTTCCTAAAAGCATCGCCTTCAAACCTCTCTCTTTGGCTTCAAAAATAAACAGACCGAGGGATTTGGCTCTTGCCATGAGTTCCTGATTTCTGAAAACGTGTGGTGTGAAAAGGTTTTTTGGCCTCGTGCTGATCTGCTTCCTTTTCGGCCAGCATTCTGTCTGGTCGCAGATGACCCTGCCCGATGTCGAACTGGTGATTCGCCAGGCGGCCAGTCGCGCGCGGGAAGTTTCACCTGATAGTTTTATCGCGGTCGTCGATCGTGAAGGTTACGTCCTCGGCGTCTGGGCCGTGGGAGGTGTTCCGGCCGACTCTGCGGTGGCAGCGGCAAAGATCGCCACGGCTGTTTCCAAAGCAGGAACTGCAGCCTTTCTCAGCAGCAACCAGGAGGCACTCACGTCGCGCAGTGCTGGCTTCATCGTGCAGCAACACTTTCCGCCGGGCGTTGCCAACAAAGGGCCCGGTCCACTCGTCGGTGTTAATTTTTCCAACCTGCCGTTCAGCGATGTCAATCGATTCAAAGAAACGGCGAGCTTCGTCCCCTACCCTTTGAGCACGTCGGGACCGGGAGGAACCAACGGTGCACCGATTCCTGGAACATCCCTCGCCGGTTCGCCCGGAGGTGTTCCTCTTTATAAAAATGGAAAGTTGATCGGCGGCGTCGGCGTGGCCGGTGATGGGATCGAGAACATTCAAGTCGCACAGAGTCCTGACATCGATGAAGACGTCGCCCTGGCCGGGCAAGTTGGTTTCACTCCGCGCAATGAGATTCTCGGCTCACACATTTTTATCGATGGCATTCGAGTCCCGTATGTGGCGACTTCGACGCAACCGACCGTGGTGCCTCCCCTCGCGAGTTTGGGGATCGAGCTTGGGCCTTATACTCTCACCGATAGCCCCAGCGTAACGTATCCCATCGCCGTGCTCGGTGGTGTTCGTGGAGAAGTTCGCATGGCGATCCACAGCGATTCAAAGACGAATTTGATAGATGGCCAACCGAGATTGCAGGCCGCCGAGGTCACGCGGATTATTGCGCTCGCCGCCGCGCGTGCCCGGACAACCCGCGCCGGCATTCGACTTCCACGTGGTCGGGCCGCGCAGGTTTTCATTACGGTCGTGAGCAATCCTGATTCCGCCGGTGACGCACCAGAAATCCTCGGCACCTTTCGCACGCCCGATGCGACAATCTTCAGTTGGGACGTCGCAGTGCAAAAAGCGCGCACCGCCATTTTCTTTTCCGACAACAGCCGCGCCTTTTCGACGCGCACGGTTGGTTTCCTCTCCCAAAGTTTGTATCCGCCGGGAATTCAGAACACGGCTCCGGGTCCGTTCTTGGGTTTGCAGGAAAGATTTTCAGGCTTCACCGGATTCAATGTGCTCAACGGCGTGACCGTCACAACACCGCCCGCGATGTTTCCACCGGATCCGAATCTGCCCAACGGCATCACGATTTTTCCGGGAGGTTTTCCACTCTATCGCAACGGCGTGCTCATCGGAGCGATCGGCGTCAGCGGTGACGGTGTCGACCAGGACGATTTGATTGCCGCGTCAGGAACCGTTCGTTATCTCCCGCCACTCAGGATTCGGGCAGACACACAACTGTATCTCGACGCGCGCCTCCCCTACGCAAAGTTTCCGCGGAATCCGGCCTTGTAGACCAATTCTTCGCTGGATTCGGTGGAATGAGATCAATGTATTTCCGGGTAGATAACCTGGATTTGATTATTAGCGTTGGTGTAGGTCGTGCCTAACACCTCAATCGATTGCGTTAGAGTTTGCATCATAACGCGGTCGGTGATGGTCGGCATCTTTACTCCCCGAAGGTAGCTCAGAACAGCATGCATGGCGTTCCCCTCAGATCTCATGACGGATAACAGAGATACGCTTGTTTCGCGTGACTTCTTTAGGGAAAGCTCAAACTTCTGAAGCGTCTTTTTTGTTTCTTCAATCCTTCTAAGGGCAGCCACATTTTGTTCCTCGAGGAGTCTAGTTTCATCGGCCAATTCATCCGCCCTTTGTCGAAGCTTTTGATTTTGAATAGTCAGCTTCGATTGTTCAACCTGCAAAGCCTTCCTTTTGGTATCAAACCAACCCGAGGACCACAAAAAGATCAGACCGAAGAGTGCCAGAACAACCGGGCACGCGAAGGCATAAAATCCTACTTTATGATAAAACGGCTTTTCGATTTGCCGAATCTGGGCTGCGAGTTTTTCGCATTCGAGCCTTTGCTCTGTTTGAGCGAAATCCTCAGGCGTAGGCTGGGCTCCATCCTGGTTGTAATCCATGCCTGCGAGTTAAACAAAAAGCACTTTAACGTGCTACAGTTTCATTTAATACTGGTTGCCAAGAGAAATTTTCCGATAGAAAGCGGAAAACAAAAACCTCACCCCTGCCCTCTCCTTCCCAGGAGAGGGGGAATCGCATTCAGTCTTTCGACAAAACTTACACACTTGGTTTACCAAAGCATCGAAGAATCCAGCGCTGGATTAGCCAGAGGGTTATTAACCAATCAGAAAACGTACGACAGCTATCCCCTCTCCTGGGAAGGAGAGGTTAGGGTGAGGTTTCTTCTTTTTGGCTTTCGCATCAAATAACAACTGTCCGTCGCAAGCGCCCAGCGACTTAATAACTCATCACGAGCTTTCCGTTCACTACGTTGACGTTTGTGGGATGGAGCGGAACGGTGGAGCGGATCCTATAAAATCGACGCTCGTCTGCCATAGGCACGGTTATGATGTGGGCTTCAAGGTCGATCACTGCTGCGGTGTCATCAGAAAAACTGCCATTGACCGCGCCAGCAGATTGCAGGATCACGGGAACGGTTACGCCCGCGCCGAGAAAATCAATCGCGTTGACCAGAAACAAATTGCTTGCCGATGGCGTGCTGACAAAGACGAAAAAGAGTTCATGCGTTCCGCCGACGTTGGTAACCGAACCAAGTGAGTTGGTGTAGTCGCCACCGGTCGCTGGAATATTGATCGTGCCGAGCAACGAACCCGCCGGCGAATCGGCGCGAATTTCAACCGTCCCGCCGTTTAGCCCGGCTGCTCGAACTCCGACTGCGGAGATGTTCGTCAGATTCATCGGCGTGAAACTGATCCAATCACCGTGATCGATGTGCGCCACGTCCTCGAAACCGCCCATCGGATCGGACGTCGCCTGCCGAACCACACCACTCGCTGAACTGAAGTATTCGGCTTGTTTGTGTTTGGGTTGCAAGGTGTAGGTGCTGATTCCTTTGAGGGACGAGACACCGGCAGCACCGTGGTCGTTATAACTCGCATCAAAGCGGAGAAACAGGTTTCCGATTTCGCTCGGGTCGAAGTTGGGCGCGGAAAACAGGCCGGAGCACGCGTGATGCTGACTCTGAGAATGCGCGTGCTCGTTATGGCCCAGCCAGCATTCGGCAAGAATCTCACCACAGGCGACGGGATTGTCTTCGACGTCACTGACGTTAATGGAGTAGTGAATCAGCTGTGACCAATCGAAGAAGGCACCGTTAGGCGGATCTTGAATCGTCACGACGGGACGATTGTTGCCAACGGTCATCGAGAGGTTTGCCACCCCTGTATTGCCTTTGGCGTCGGTGACGGTGAGTTGCGCATTGTAATTTCCTGCCTGCGTATAGGTATAAGATGGATTGGCCACCGTCGAATCGATGATTCCGTTCCCGCGAAAGCTCCAGGCGTAAGTCAGTGCCGGGTTGGTGCTGATGGCGTATGAGGCGGCGCCGGAAAACTGCACGGCCAACGGCGTTGACCCACAGTTCGTTGACGCCGTCGCCACCGCCACTGGAGAATAATTTCCGGCAACATATTCAATGTGGGTCAGGAACCGTGACGAGGGACTCCACTCTATGAGGTACAGAGATCCATCCGGACCAAATTCCATATCGAGAGGGCCTGTATCCAAGCCAGAGTTCTTTAGGAAAGGATTGATTTTCAGCACCGCTCCTTGCTCGTCCAACTTCACTTCGTACATCGACCCGCTTCGCCACATGTCAAAAAGAAAGAGCGTCTTGTCGTAGTACGCCGGAAACTTCCGTGACGAATTCAAGTTCGGATCGAAGTGATACACTGGCCCCGCAAACGCGGTGCGGGAATTATAATTTCCAAACTCGGGAAACTCCGCCGACAGCCCGTATGGATACCAGATCCACGCTGGCCTGGCGGGTGGGAGAACGTTCGGTCCCGTGTTGTTGGGAGAATTGTTGACGGGTGCGTTCGGATCAAATTC
>JAQGOU010000299.1 GCA_028293445.1 Verrucomicrobiales bacterium
ACGAACAGTTACTTGATTCGTTTCCGGACCATCGGCTTCATTCGGCGTCCATGAAATCACGCCGCTATTCGTGTTGATCGTCATGCCTTGCGGACGAACGAGCAGCGCGTAGGTCAATGTTTGTGCAGGTAAATCAGAGTCGGTGACCGACGGTGTGAAGGTGAAGAGCGAACTCTCGTTGGCAACTTGATCGGCAATGACGCTGAAGACCGGAGCGCTGTTCACGTCTTCAACGGTGACGCTGATGGTTTCAGAATCGCTCGCCACCGGAGATCCATTATCTGTGACGCGCACGGTAATAGGATATGTGTTTCCGCCCTGGGATTCGCTGGGTGTCCAGGTGAACGCGCCCGTGGACGCGTTGATGCTGGCTCCCGCAGGCGCACCTGCGTCGAGGCTAAAGGTTTTGGTTTGTCCGGCATTTGAATCGGTTGCCGTTGCGGTGAAGGAGAGGGCGCTACCTTCCTTCACAGTTTTATTGCCAATCGCGGCGAGCACCGGCGGATTGTTTCCTGTGCCAGTGACACTCACCGTAATCGTTTGCCAATCTTCGGCGCCGAGCTGATCGGTGACACGGACCGTGATCCGATAGTTGCCGACCTGCGCGGAAGTCGGTGTCCATTTAAAGTCGCCGTTCTTTTTTCCGATGCTGGCTCCAGCAGGAGCACCAGCATCGAGGGTGTAATCGAGCGTGTTGTTGTAAATGACATCGAAATCATCCAGATAAACGGTGAACGCCCCGCCTGTTCCATCCGGCACAATCGCGAGGTGTTCGAGCACACCGCGACCGAGTTTCACCACCCCATCGCCACCACTGAACGGCCACGCGGAACTCTTCTGGCAGTTCATGGTCACAGTCGTCCATGTGTTTGCTGCGATGGCTTTCGTCGGCTTCGGTGAACCGCCAATGCTGTTCGTCACGCCAACCCATTCAGTGTCGCCGGTTTGTCCGCCATCTTCGCCGATGGCAGGATTATTGGTCGTTTCCCGCACCCCGAGTCCGAGCTTGATCGCTTTGGTCGAATAGATTTTGAAGCGGAGGCTGTGACTCAGATCGATGACTGGATTAGGAATATTCTGGGCGTTCGCTGTGGTTAGACGCAGCCACGGATTTGTTTGTCCCGACTTGAATGACCACTGCACCTTCATCGCTTTGGTGCTGCCACTGCCGGCGGGTTGAGTGTCAACTACCTTGGAGTAATAAGTCGCTGACGTATCAATGAATGACGTCGTGGTCGCGGAATGAGGCGGCGAACGGAACATCACAGTGCCGTCGACTGTTGGCGGTGTGAATCCCTGGTAACCGGTTACATTCGCGGTATCCACCGTCTGGTTCGGGTCTGTGCCCACGGCGGTGAAAGCGAGCGTTTGTCCAACCGCCACGGACAAGTTTCCAATGGAGGTTAAGACGGGCGGAGCATTTCCAGTCGTGACGCTATCGGTATTGGAGTATGCGGAATTACCGTTGGCGTTGTAGGTGCGCACGCGATAGTGATAAGTCGTCGTCGCGGAAAGACCGGTGTCTGTGTAACTCCTGTCACTGGCGGCGTTCGTGGCGATTTGTGTCCACGGGCCGGTGCTCGACGGGCCGCGTTCGATTTTGAAACCTACTTCAGCGCCAGCGTTGTCGTCCCAGTTTAATTTGGCGCTGCTCCAGGTTGATCCTTTGACGGCGGTCAAATTGGAAGGGGCCGTGGGTGGTGTGGTGTCGTTGGCATGGTTGGAGAAATCCGAATTGCCCCAGGTGTTGAAGGAACAAACTTTATACCAGTATTTACGGTTGCCTCTCAGGTCTGTGTCCGTGTAGCTCTCGCGATTGATTCCGATTTCATCGATCTTGCTGAAACTGTTGCCATCGGTTGAACGGAAGATCTTAAATCCATTTTCGTTGTTGGCGTGATCTGACCAGGTGAGGTTAATCCGGTCATCGTTGGAGGCGAGTGCCGCGAGATTGGTTGGTGCACCTGGCGGTGAATCGACCGTGGTGGCGTTATCCGGGTTTGCCCATTCGGAGTTATCCTGACCATTGAAGGCGCGAACGCGGAACCAATACTTCGTGCCCGGAGCCAGGCCGCTTTCCGTGTATTGTTCATCGTTGGCGTTCGTCTTCTTGATCGTGTTCCAAGGGCCACTTCCAGAGGTTCTGCTCTTTTGAACTTCGAAACCATTCTCGTTGCTGGAATTGTCGGTCCATTTTACTTCGATGCGATCCTGACCGAGTGCCTTCGCGCGCACATTGGTCGGTCGCTTCACATTATCAAGGCAACCGCCAGCGCTACTGGCGGATGTACCACGTGACCACGCGTTGTGCACATGGGTGTCATGGCCAGGGTAGCCGGGCCCGAGTGATTCGATCGAACCATGATCGCGACAACGTTGATTAAAAGTCTGCCAGTAGGGATTGCTGGAGTTGACCGCACGACCGTTAATGATACCCACATCCATGGCGGTGCCGGAATAATGATAAGAGCCGGCGCTATGATCGCCGCCTGCAATGTAAGGCGCGGAGTAACTGTAACCATAGGAGGTCACCAGTGTTTTCATGGTACTGAGCATCCCGGTATGGAGCCATACTTGAGTGACGCCAACATCGGAGCGGGCACTGGTTTGAGCCGTCTGACATCGCGCCGTGTCGACCATGTTTTGTCCTGATGTTGAACCGTTGTCTCCGTAAGGATCGTTCCACAGCAGGGCGATCTTGGCGCTGTCCCGGATCCAAATGGCCGTGGCCTGTCTTCCGGACTGGGCCTGTGCGGTGAAGGAAGAAAGGGAAAGGAGAATAAGAGAACAGACCATCGACGAGGTTTTCGTTTTCATAACAGCTTCTTTGACAAATGGTAGATGAACGGACTGCCGGAAAAGCGTCGTGGTATTTGACAACGCCGCTGTTGTGGGAATAACTGCTGGGGAGCGGAGGCGAGACTAGGTGAAACGCGGGAGGTTGTCTATCTTCTAAACCGAGCCAGCCAATCCAAAACGGGACCGGGCTCGGGGTTTACGGTGAATTGAACTTTCCTTCATCCCTACTGGGTCATAAGGGATGCCCTTATTTTTTGTTGTCGGGTTCGGACTTTTCCGTATTATGCCGCGCATCTTCGGGTCGGGAATGAATACAAATGATTGCGGCAGTGCGGTTTAAAAACCTATGAACAATCGTCGCGGGTTCGGAAATTGCAATAACCGGGTCAAATCTCATCCATCCGAGTTCCACAAACGCGGTCGTCTACAAACATCATTAAATC
>JAQGOU010000346.1 GCA_028293445.1 Verrucomicrobiales bacterium
GTTAGGTGGCGCGGCGTGGGAGACGGCGATATTCAGTCCCAGGGCGCAAACGAGTATGGAAAGATATTTCATGATCAAATGGCGGATCAACGAACAGTCGGTTGCCGTGAAACTTATCCTTTCCGACAAGTTCGAAGCTAATCTTTTATTTCTCACGCCGATTACGAAACGGGAATTCCGCCCGGAATATTCCGGACGACGATTACGGAACGGGGATTCCGCACGGAATATTCTGGACGGCGATTACGGAACGGGGATTCCGCATGGAATATTCCGGACGGCGATTACGGAACGGGGATTCCGCATGGAATATTCCGGACGACGTTTACGGAACGGGGATTCCGCACGGAATATTCCTGACGACGTTTACGGAACGGAAATTCCGCACAGAATATTCCAGACGACGATTTTGAAGCAAAAATCGTTAAAAAAAGGTCTCACACCAATGTTTGGGAGCAATTTTGTGGAATTTGCCCGTGCGAGGGAGGTTTTTTAAGCCGGAGAATGCGGCCTTGCCGAAAAGCCGATCTTTTTGAAAGATGCCGGGCATGTCAGACGGAAATACGACGCTCACTCAGACTCCAAACGGTCGTCCATGGGATCAGGATGCATTTTTTACGGTGCTGCACGTGCCACAACGTCGCCGACTTCTGATGGCAATGGCAATGGGTGGTCCACAAACGGCCGCCCAACTCAATCCGGGTGCCACGCGGGTGAAAATGGATTTAACCTTGAAGCATCTCGGGGCCATGCGCGATTCCGGGATCGTGGTGGTGACGCCGAACCCGCTCGATGGACGTAAGCAGCTTTACGCACTTGAGCGCTCGATCCGTGTCACAAAAACGGAAACCGGTTGTGAGATCGATGTCGGATTTTGTCTGCTGAGGGAGTAGTAGGACACAAAACGACATCATGAACGACGCCGTGACATAATCTCGAAATAGTCATTGTCAGCCTAGGGGTTTTCCCTAACAGTCCCTCCCGTGTCTAATTCCTCATTCGCTAAAATTGCGAAATTAATCCTGTTTTCATCCCTGATGGCAACCTTCATCAGTGCCCACGCGCAGATCCTTCAGAACGGAAGTTTTGAATCGGGATTTGATGGTTGGACTTCAAATGCGGGTCCGGGTGTTGGACTCGCCGACGCTGCAACGTGGGCCCCTTCGCAAGGAACCAATTTGGTGGAAATCGGCGGCGGCGATCTGTCCGGGTCACAACTTTCCCAAACCTTTCCCGTTACGGGCGGGTCTCGATATCTTTTAACATTCGATCAATCGGTGATCGGCGATGAAGGCCTGGTTGGGGTTCTCAGGGTCACGGTCTCCACTGCCTCATCAGGGACGCTTGCCACTAAGACGTTCGGCGTCCCCACACATACGCTGAATTATGGTCAATACGTTTCTAACTTAATGGCCTTCACCGTGCCACTGGGTGAAACCAATGCCACGATTACGTTCTTTGACGAGTCGGCCGACGGCGGCACAGCAGTCGACCCGCTGCTGGATAATGTGGTGATCGTAGAGTCCGCCTCGGCGGTGGGCCTCGCCATTTACAAATCGCATGAACAAATTTTATCGGTGGGTGGGCACACCAATCGCGTGCGCCAAACGTCCAGCTATCTGGTGTTGGATGCCGCTACCGGCAAAATGACCGCCGTGACTTTCGGCTCAACTCCTGAGACGAAATGGTTTCAGGTTCTTCCTTTGAGTAATTACAAAACGTTTTCCGTTACCGCAGGGAATGGGTCCACCAACCTGATTTTTTCCAGAGCCATTTCTGGCACGAATGCATCGGGGCCGGTCACGATCGCGCGACATATCAAAGGCACAAACGCGAGACTGACGCTGAACAGTGGTGAAGTGGCGGCATTGCCCCGATCGTTCACTGGAAATTTTCAAGACGACTTCATCAATGGACAGAGCGGCGAAGCGACTTCCACATCGGTATCGGTGAATGCAGCTTTTGCTCCCGCGGAAACAGCCATCAGCCGGGCGGCGGCTGAAAATTTTGATTCCGCCATTTCGAGGCTCGCTACACGGTTGGAAGCGCTCGGTTATACTTTCTTGCCAGGGCAGCTGGCTGGGTCGTGGTAAACGTCTGATTTGACGTGGAAGAATAAGTCTTTGGAGAATGAACGCCAACGGAGTTGCGCCCACTGCCGTTGTTGATCTCATGACGCCACCACGTTGCGGTTGATATGACCTGGCACTCGCCAAAGCCAAGCCATCACATCGCCGCTTCACGCACTCGCTGCAGGATAACGTCCGCAATGTGCAGTTCATTCCCGATGCTCGATGCATACCAGACCTGTTTGCCGTGCTTCTCCATCGGATTGCGCCAGGTCGGTTGGCCCACTTGTAGGCGTTCCTTCACGATGCGCGCGGCTTCGCCCAACATCACCGGGATATCCTCCACCGTGTGCATGCCGTCGCTGATGAAGAACGGGACGATCACGATATTCTTTGTGGTCGCCAGTTTGTAGCAATCGGCGATCCGGGGATCTTCCTCGATGAAGAGCGGAAAGACATCGGCGTAAATTCCCATCGCGCGAATCAGTTCCACCTGTCGCTCGATGGTGAGCCGGGAGTTTTCGTTCTGCTCGGTGCCGTGGCCGGCAATAAAGAGCGTGGTTTGCTTTGGCTTGGGCAGGGTGGGGAAGGGGAATTGTTCAGTGATCGCCTGCGCTCGGGCGAGCAGGACGTTGGTCATGCTGTTGTGTGTGCCGACGGGACCGGAGTAGAAAAGCGTTTGAGTTCCTCGCGCTTGTTTCAGCGGCAGATTCTGCGTGTCGAGCTTTGCATCGGGAGCGACAAGCCCTAGTTCGCGCGGAATCGCCTGGAGCGTAAAATAACCTTCGCTGATAAACAGTGGGACGACAAAAATCCGGGGCGTCGTGATTCCCTGCATCGCATCACGAATGAAGGGAGGTTCTTTCCAGAAAGCGTCCCGAACTTCCGCGAACAGTTTGCGCTGCCGCATCTCGGCGGCATGCTGATACACGGGAGCCTTCGACGCGGCATTTGAGGTCGAGCCGTGGCCGACGAGCACGAGCGTTGCATCTGAGAAATTATCGGTCACCCATCAATAAAACCACTTCCTCCCGCCGCGACAAAGAAAAAGAAAAACCGGAAAAACTCCTTGCGCCATTAATCGCGCGACAAATATCCTGAATCCCATTTCCAAAATTACCGTCATGTTTAGCCAAGTTATGAAGCGTTACCATCGTCTGGCCTCTGTTTTTTTGTTATTCTTTGTTTCCCCGCTTTTTCTCCATGCGCAGGTTCCGGAATGGATCTGGCACAAAAACGACGGCAAGGCCGCGGCGGAGAACGAGGTGCGTTACTTCCGTAAGACGTTTGTTATCCAAGGCAAAGGTAAAGTGGCCCCAACGGTTCTCGCGGTTGCATGCGACGACGAGGCGGAGGTGTGGGTCAATGGCAAGCGTGAGATGACAGTGAATGGCTGGCTGACCGCGACTTACGCCGATATCACCAAAAAAATCAAATCCGGCGAAAACGTCATTGCGGTTCGAACGAAAAATATCAAGGGCGATGTTGGCCTGCTCGTTTATATCGAGATGGGTAATGGCAGAAATAAGAAGTCGATCGTAAGTGATACTTCATGGAACGCCGCGACCGAGAAACATGATGGCTGGGAACAGCCGGGTTACAAAGAGGATGCGAATTGGTCGGCGGCGGTCAGTCACGGCAAACTGGGCGACAAACCGTGGGGTGATGTTTTGAAATCACCGCAAGCTACGAGCCCCGAAGCACTCACCGTTCTTCCGGGATTCAAAGTGGAATTGCTGCACTCAGCCCAGGTCGGCGAAGGGACATGGATTTGCATGACGACCGACAAATCGGGGCGCTTGATCATTTCCCCGCAACAAGATGACCTGCCCTTGATGCGTGTCACGCTGTCGCAGGGCAAGGTTTCAAAGATTGAGCCGGTAGCAACGTCGATCCATCAGGCGATGGGAATGTGCTGGGCCTACAACAGTCTTTACGTCAACGGCCACGGACCCCAGGGCACCGGTCTTTATCGCCTCATTGATTCCAATCACAACGATCGATTCGACACCAACGAAGTTCATTTCCTGAAAAAGATTCCCGGGGAAGGGGAGCATGGTTATCACGGCATCGTCGAAGGACCGGATGGCAAGATCTACATGATGAACGGCAATCATACGAAGGTGCCGGATGGTGTCGCCAAGGATTCTCCGCATCAACATTACCAGGAAGATTTTCTCACCGCTCGGCAGTGGGACGCCAATGGGCATGCGGTCGGAATTCTCGCTCCGGGTGGATATATGGTGAGAACCGATAAAGATGGAAAGAACTGGGAGTTGATGCTCGGCGGTTTCCGCAACGCTTACGATTTTGACTTCAATGCCGACGGCGAAATCTTCACGTATGACAGCGACATGGAATGGGATTGGGGTTTGCCGTGGTATCGTCCGACACGCATCAATCATTGTGTGACCGGTGCTGAATTCGGTTGGCGCTCTGGCAGCGCGGTCTGGCCTGAATATTATGCGGACAGCTTGCCCGCTACGCTGAACCTGTCTCTCGGTTCACCGACCGGCACGAAGTTCGGAACGAAAAGCAATTTCCCTGAAAAATATCGCCGCGCGTTTTATGCGCTGGATTGGTCCTACGGCCGCATCTGGGCAGTTCATCCGAAGGCCGAGGGCGCGAGTTACAGCGCCACTTCTGAAGTGCTCGTGAAAGGAAAACCGCTGAACGTATCGGACGTCGAGTTCGGAAAAGATGGCGCGATGTATTTCGTCACGGGTGGACGCGGGACACAGTCGGGACTTTATCGCGTGACTTACACCGGCGAAAAGATTCGCGAACCGAAGAAAACGAAGGAAGAACGCGAAGAGGAGAACAACGCGAAAGAAGCGCGCGCGTTGCGTCATAAATTGGAAGCATTTCACGGGAAGAAGAACTCCGCTGCGGTGGATTTCGCCTGGCCTTACCTGAAGAGCGAAGATCGCTTCCTTCAATTTGCCGCGCGAATCGCCATTGAATCGCAAGATGTGGCGCTGTGGAAGAGTCGTGCATTGGCGGAGACGAATCCTGAAGCCGGGCTGACAGCGTTGCTCGCCCTGGCCCGCACCGGCGGTAAGGAAACCCAACGTGATTTGCTGATGGCGTTAAAGGCGTTTCCATTCGACTCCCTCAACGACGCGCAGAAACTGGCAAAGCTCCGCATCATCGAGCTCAGTTTCATTCGACAAGGCAAACCTGATGCCGAGCTGGCAAAGCTCGCGACGGAAAAATTGAGCCGGCTCTATCCTTCGCAAAACGAATTCATGAATCAGGAACTCTGTCATCTGCTCGTCTTTTTGGAAGCGCCTGACGTGGTGGAGAAAACGCTGGCTCTATTGGATAAAGCGCAGACGCAAGAGGAACAGATCGCTTACATATTCCCGCTGCGCAATTTGAAGACAGGCTGGACCCTCGATCAGCGTAAACATTATTTCAATTGGTTTAAAGCCGCCCAGCTCAAGGGCACCAATGGCGTCGCTACGTTCGAGGAAGTACGCGCGAGTAAACAACATCCTGCCGGCATCATGAGATATTTCAAGGAGGCCGGGACTGAGTACGCCGACGGCAATAGTTTCGCAAAATATCTGATCAATATTCGCAAAGATGCTGTTGCGAATCTGAGTGACGATGATCGCGGCGAACTCGCTTATTACATCAGCGAAACGAACAGTGCGCCGGTGGCCGTCGCTGCTGTAAAACGTCAATTGGTCAAGGAATGGAAACTAGCTGACTTGGAAACGGCGTTGAAGGACGCGTCCCACGGTCGCGACTACAACAAGGGCAAAGCAGCCTTCCGCGACGCGCAATGTATTCTGTGTCATCGCTTCGGAAATGAAGGCGGCGCCGTCGGTCCCGATCTGACCACGCTTTCCAGTCGCTTTGCACAGCGGGACACGTTGGAATCTATTTTGGATCCGTCGAAGGTTGTCTCGGAGCAATTCCAGAATTTCACCGTGATCAAAAAAGATGGAGAGGACGTGACCGGACGCGTCGTAGATGAGACGGCTGAGAAAATTGTTTTACAGCCCAGCCCGCTCGCTCCGGAGACACGCTTGGAAATTAAACTGACGGATATTGCCAAGAAACAACCCTCGAAGATCTCGCCGATGCCCGAAGGTTTGTTGAACATGCTGACGCAGGAAGAAATTCTGGATCTCATTGCTTACGTCCAATCCGGCGGACGCAAGAACGATGCTGCTTTTAAGAAATAATGCGGACACGCGTCGTGCGCTGAGCACCGGCGAACCTTGAGCTGACACGCGGTTTGGTTTGCTGCGGACGACGGGCGGGTTCTTGTTCCGCTTGTGGTGGCCATTGACCTTTTTTGGCCAGCCGTCGCCAGAATTCGATGCGCGATGTCAGCGCGAGTAGAATCATCCAGAGCAGCATATTGCGCGGTTGCGTGAGGCAACGTTCCAGTATGCTTTGCACGTAGTTCATGATGCACCCGAGCAACATGCCGAAGCTGACGCAACCGACCAGGGTGTGCCGCATCGACCACGCACCACGAATGTTCCAGAAGAGGAACACGCCGATGAAGACAAAGTAAGCAATCAGTCCTTCGTAACCATTCTCGGCGAGGATGAGGTAATAATGACTTTCCGAAATTCCTTTCGCACCAGGTATCACGACGCCGTTATTTTTCTTCTGCCATTTATCGATGTGATCGCCGTAATGCCATGGTGGATTGATCACCAAGGCATAGTTATTCCAGCCGACACCCAGCGGATGATCTGAAAGCATTTGGCGGGAAGCAATGTTCAGAAGATCCCGTGTTGCATTGCTATCGGCATTAAATTTGTCGTTAAACCTCGCAACAATGGTGTTGATCGTCATCGCCAACCCGAGCACGCCGACTAGACATAATCCTCCGATCACCAGCACGCGGCGCATGGTGATTTTATCGAGCAAACTAAAGAGCATAACCATGACCGTTCCGATGCCGAAGATGACGATGCCGCCGCGCGAAAGCGTCGATTCAACGACTACGGCGCAGGTGAGAAAGCCCCAAAGATAAAGATTTGATGAACGATGTTTGGGACCGGCACCTGCCGCGAGCAAGACGAGGCCAATCATGGTTGCATACATGCAGAGCGCGTTTTGATGTTCGAACGTTCCCCAGACCTGATAAATGCCGTCTACATATTTCATCTTCAGGACAACGACCATTTCCCACGTCATCGTCCAGGCCATTGCTTTTAGGAAAAAATGAATGTCTTCCTCTGTCCGGAAGAAATTCCAGGCCGCGATGAAGATCAACGCGATTTTAAATGCCTTTAATGCTGCCTCGAAAACGTGGACAGGCGCGGGAGCACTAAAGACCGAGATTAAGCTGACCGCGCAATAGAACAGGTAAAGCCACAAGCCGGGTGGCAAGAGTCGAAACTTCTCTTTGCGATTCATGGCTGCGGCGACAATGAGTGCGACCGCCAACACTTCCGCAAAGTAAAAATGAAATCCGCGCGCATGGCCGCGATAGTCGGCATGGTTCGCGAGCGTTAACCCCCACTCACTCGGATGCAGGATTCCCGAAATCGACAGAAAACAAATTAGACCGAAGAGGATGCGTTGCCCCATGCGGCTTCGACGCACGGCAAATCCAAGGGCCGGCCCCGCCGCGAAAAAAAGAAACAGCAGAACGGCTGCCTTAATGAAATCTCTTGTGTCCAATACAGCGTAAATTTAGAGGGATGGCGTGGACAGCGCATCAGGACACAGACTGAGGCTAGAGTCAGCAATTGCGGGAACCGGAAAAATTACTTCGTGACGGCATCCAGGAATTCGAGAACGTCTTTTCCCCAAACGTCGCAGCCATTGAGTCCGAAGAGATTTGCTTCCGTAGGCGTTTTGCCAAAGGGCGGGAAGATTTTAACGCGATTGGGATGCGGTTTCTTGCACAGAAGATCGCCGAGAACCCGGCTCGGCTCGATGTTGACGTCGTTCTGCGGTTGGAGCAATAAAACCGGTGCCGTATTTTCTCGAACGGCAGTTTGCAGTAATTCCTGCAGGACCGTGCTCCCTTTCCATGAAATTGCGCCTACAGAAAAAGTAATGGTTCCACGGATCTCGGGATCCTTTGCTGCGACCAGCAACGCCTGAATCGCTCCCGCGGAATGGCCACACAGCACAATGCGGTTTTCATCGATATACGATTGACCCTTTAACCACGTGACACCTGCCAGCACGTCTGCGTTTCTGGCTTCAGTTTCCCCGGCCCATTTGGGAAGTGATTTATTGGTCGAAGCCGATTTGTTTTGCAATCCCTCGTGCGCATAACGACCGGGCAAAAAGAAAGCATATCCGTGCGCTGTAAAGAACTGGGCCAGGGAAAGGAAAGGGGGCCAGTCGATCTTTTCGTAGGAGGGTCGAGTGGCGGACTGATTGAAAACCACTGCTGGAAACGGTCCTGTGCCTGTGGGCTTGTAAATGCAGCCGTACAATACGGCGTCACCGTTTCGAAACAAAACAGATTGCGGCTTCGGCCCCGACACCGGCTCCGCGGTGGTAACCAGAGCGGATAACAGCAGCATTAATACTATGCGGAAAAAACTCATCAACTCTCATCCTTAGTCAGCCGTTTCGCCGATCGTTAAATCTGGAACAAATATTCTTTTCAACGGAACCATCTGGCGCTGGTGCAAATCAAGTTGGTCGTAAAGACTGAACATCAAATCCGCGACGCCAGCTCCGTCAATCAGTTGCAGATTCACCTGGTTACGGGCCGCTTGCCAAACCGACGCGGGAAAACTCCCGGCGCTGATCACCAGCCCGCATTCATTGCTTCCGAGAGTTTGAACGAAACCTTGCAAATGCGGTTCAGTAAATTTGCCATCAAGACGGAGCTGAACCTTGACCACGGGCGGTTCAAATCCGAGCAGCCCTTTGTAAGCGAGAAATTCAGCAGTATTGTCACCGGTCGAAACGGCACGGGTGCGATACCCGACTTTTTCGAGAAGGTGCAACGCGAGTTTCTCGAAACCGCTTTTGGAAAACTGCGAGAGTTGGCGAACAACAAAATCGCGCGTTTGTTCTTCAATTTCATCGGTGGCCACCGGAACACTGGGGAGAATCTTTTCGTCGGGCGTCGCCAGTTTGCGTTCCAGGGCCGCACGGAATTCTTCAGTGTGCCCTTTGACTTTGAATACCAGCATGGCGGAACCGAGTTCGAACAGAGCGCCCTGGGAAAACTGCGCGCGCGAAAACTCTTTCAACCAGCGCACGGGACGTTGATGTGGAAAGTTGGCGCTGACGGAAGGGCGAAAAGTATAATTGCCACTGAACTGTCCGATATGAACTTTGCGTGAGAGCTTGGCGGGAAACACGACGAAGTCACCGTCGCCGATCTCCTGCACAAATCTAAAAACTTGCGCGGCCATCAACGGCAAATCGCTGGCCTTAGCCGACGGGTAACTTTGCTGATAGCGCACCTTGAAAGCTTCACGATCACCGGCGTAACTCAGATCCGGCATTTTGGAAAGACCCGGGCTAATAATGCTCTTGCTGAGAAAAAGCGACTCGGCCTCGGCATTCTTACCCACGTTGACGGCCCAGATCGTTATATCACGCATTGCCTGTGTTTAGAGCAAAAGCGGAACATTTAACAGCAATTTTCCTGCTTAAGGCGGGGTGATCGTAAGCACCTGTGGCGTTGCATGGAATTCAAAGAACCGCGTTTTGTGCACGCAAAACGTAACATTAAATTTCTGCGCCTTTGCGGAAGGCTGAAACCAGTGGAACGACTGGCCATTCTTCCATGAGCCCTGTCCGGCGGTTTCAAGTTCATCCCCGTTTTCGTCCGTCGCTTTGAGAATCCAAAGATTGATTCCCTTTTGTGGCCCTGAAACACGGACCTGTAAATAGGCTTGCCCGGGTTGTCTAGGCTCATCTCCGCTCGTCGTGCCAGCGCTTCCGATGCGCTCGAGGATCAATCTCACGCCTTGGATTTCGACCGAGACATTGGTTTGAATGACCTCGCCTGCATCCGGGAAGGGCATGTCCTTGAAGGTGTGGGTTTCCTCCGGGCTGAAGTTTCTGTGACGAATTAATTCAAGCCGGAGGTCGGAAATATTTGTGCGGGTGGATCGGAAATCAATGACCGTTTCCGCCCCTCTTCGTCCTGTTGTCGTTGCGACAGCGGAAAGTTTGCCGCCGTTGGTCGCGATCTGTAATCCATTTAAAGACCAGTCTGAAGCCGGTCGACCCTTCGTGGAAACCACAAAGGTGATTCGAGAAAATTGCTGGCCGATATTCTTCCGGGTTGGATCCGGTTCACTTTGCCAACCGGTAGTGAAACTGGTCAACGCCACATCGAGGCCCCCGTCCGATTTCTTGAGCGGTTCGGAGGAATAGATTAACGGGAAGGCCTTCCGTGGGACGTTCGGAATTGGAAGTTCAGCGACGCGTATAGTTTTGTCTGCATCCGCGTAAAGATTGAGACCTGCAATTTTGTTATGCGGGCCATAAATATCTCGATACCAATAACGATGTTCTTCCTGGCTCGAGGAGCTTTGTGAGCCGGATCCCCCGCCGCCATTGCCATCAAGTTCAATCCCATATTCATCGAAAACAGCTGCGGCTAAGATTTCTTCGTGAATCTCTTTTTCATTATAGAGATGCGTGAAAAAGACCGGGCTGTTTGTCTTCCACAGTTGAGCGGTCACGGTGCTCAAGCCAGCTTTTGTCTTTAGCCGGGGCGGGAGAATCCGGTGCAAAAATTTTCGCCAGGGCGTTCCGTAGTAAATCGTGTTGGTGCGTTCGTATCCAACACCGACCAATTCTATTTCCGTTCCGTTGGGAAGCTTTATTCCGCGAGGCCGATCCCTTTTCATCGAGAAAAAAACGACGATAAGAAGCGCGAGAGCCGCGGGAATCAGCCAAAGGCTTTTCTTAATTTTCATCAGATGGCATTCAAGACGGTTCGCACCGCCGTCACTTGCGCGGCCACACGAATCTCGATGGGGAAATCAGATGGCGATTCCAACGTGTAAGCCTGCCGGGTCTTGGCCGTGAGGAGGAAAATGGACTCGGGCCATTGCGGACGTTCCTCGGGATTTACTTGTGGCCGAATAATGCCGTTTTTCGTCGGCCAGCCATCGACGGTGTCGCCACCTTCGATCGGACAAACCTGGGCGACGGCGCGAACAATATTTTCCGCAAGCGAGGGGCGATTGTCCGGGTTCAATTCGTAAAGATAAAACCCATTGGCTTCCCAATCCTCATGCAGACAAACCGCGATATCGAAATTCGGCTGATCTTTGAGCCAGGCGACATGCGCACGGGTTTCATCCGACAGGAAATGCCGATAGTCACGATTGAGATCGATGCCGAGGGCGGTCTCACGTTTGTTCAATGGAAAGCCGGTGAGATTCAGGCAAGGACAGAGCCACACATCGATGTGCGCCGGCCAATAATTTTCCTGCAACAATTTGAGAATGGCCAGCGGTCCGGCCGGTTCATCACCGTGAATTCCCGTGGAAAGATAAACACGCTTTTTCGCCGAGTCGTTGCGTTTACGATAAGCGACGAGTTCCGCGCCGCTGGAAATCACGAGGGAGTCACGGTGCCAGCCGTGGGTGGCTGCGGCGACTTTCACCTCTTCGAGCACAGATTGAATCTCGATTCCTTCGCCGCGATAACCGTCAATGTTTTTGCCAAGGCGCTGCATCAATTATTTCTTCTCGAGAAACATCTTGTCGGATTCACGAAAATCAACTGCGCGTTTGTCTTCGATGAGACTTTGGACCGCACTCCAGACACGGATCGCCCGTTGGGCTTCCGCGATCAGTTTGGGATCCTGGATATTGGGTAGGAAATTGAGCTTCACCACCTTGTGTTGAGAACCGCGGGTGATATCGAGAGTGCGCGCACTCCCATCAGGGACGATGTCGCCATATTTGGCCTGCAGTTGGAAAAATCGTTCATTCGCCAGAGTTTCCTTGAGTTCCTCCATCTTTGATTTGGACACCTCGACCTTACGTTTCGTTGGTTCCGGAAAAGTTTTGATCACGAGTTCCGCGGTCGCATCCGGCGACAGATCTATCCGCCACGAAGAGCCTTTTTGAAACATCCCATCGCAACTCGCAGTGATGCTTAACGCATTGCTGTTTTCCGTCGGAGTCGCGTTCAACTCCTCAATGGTAATGTCTTTGTAACAAGCCTCGGTCTCGCCGCCGCCGTGAACTTGTAGACCAATAATGCCGAATTGCGGAATCGCATCCTCCGGTTCGGTGTAATCAACCGTCTGCGTTCCGTTGATCGACAGTTGAATATGTTTTCCTTCGCAATGGATTTCGTAATTGTTCCAGTCGCCGCGTTTCAAAACCGCATCGACCTTTTTCATGTCGGAGGCGACGAGCAGCTTATTGCGGCGCGATTCGTCGTAGAGCGAGCCCCACCAGGTTGGGTCGCCGAGATCGGCCTGATAGCCACTCGCCTCGAAGTGGTTCGGGACCCGTTGACTCCGGAACTGCACGCCGCCGTTCACAAAACCATTCGTGCCGACGATTTTAAATTTCAAGCGCAGGACGAAATTCGTGAACTGCCGGTCGGTGCAGAGAAATTCATTGTGCGGAACTTTACCTTTCAGCGAACCGCCGATGAACGCGCCGTCTTCGATGCGCCAGATCGTGTTTGTGTCGCCGTTCCAGCCTTTAAATGTTTTGCCGTCGGCGAGCGGTATTTTTTCTCCAGCGGACACGGAAAGAATCGAAGCCAAAACCAAACCCACCCAAGCCATGCGAAAGTTCATGGGCGCAATTTAACTGCCAAATGGGTAAATGCGCCAAGAGAGAAATGAGGGGGGAAATAAACACCAAAATCCAAAAACCAAACACCAGAGAAATTCCAAATCTCAAATCCACACTCTTTACACGCCGGTAACACGGGAAACCCCTTGGGAAAGTTAGATCGTCTTGCCGATGGGCAGCGGCGTCCCATATTGTTGCAATAGCGATGGTATGACCCTGCGCATTTTGATTGTTGCGGCCCTGGTCGCGAACGTCTTTGTGTTCGCGTCACGCTGTAGCAAGCCGCTTCCTCGCGCGCAACTTCTCGAAAGCCGCGTGCAGTTTCACACTGTTCTCAATGGCGTCTCGTTCAAACCGAACGGTCTGGCGCTGGAGCCGCCCTCGGATATTTACAATCTCGTTCGCTATCCGTCGCCGGTCGGAGATCTGGCGGCCTATGTTTCGCCGGAACCGCTGGACGGCGTGAAACGGCCCGCGGTTATCTGGGCGCATGGCGGATTTGGTGGTCTTCGTGAATACGCATGGACGCCGGAAGACGATCAAAGTCCACGTGCTTTTCTCAATAAAGATTTCGTCGTCATGGTTCCGTCCTGGCGACGGGAGAACGACAATCCCGGTTCGTTTGAATTCTTTCTCGGCGAAGTCGATGACATGCTGGCTGCGGTCCAATATTTGCGGAGCCTTCGTTACGTCGATTCCGATCGCATTTATATCGTCGGCTATTCCATTGGCGGCACGCTGGCGCTCCTCGCGGCAGAATCGACCAACACGTTCCGCGCCGCGTTTTCCATCGGTGCGGCGACAGATGTGGCGCGGTTGTTAGCGGACGGGGAAGGGGACGGACTCGTTCCTTTTGATGCGCGCGACGAGAAGGAGATCGCCATCAGAAATCCGATTCGTTTCACGGAATCGATCCAGGTGCCGACGTTTTATTTCGAAGGCGGCAACTCCTGGGAAGCGCCGGACGCGTGCAAGATGGAGTTGGTTGCCCGCAAGGCAGGACGGCCGTTTCACAGCGTCATCGTCCCCGGCGCGCATCATTGGAGTATTCTGCAACCGGCGAGCGCATTGATCGCGGAAAAAATTCGTGGCGATACCGGGCCAGAGTGTCGGATCCAGATCAGCGTGGAAGAAGCGCGTGCGGTGTATAACGGCATGTCGCAGCCGCAGCAGGTGTTTGATTGAACTGTCCTCGGGCCGGGTTCGTCCATACTCGGCTTACTATACTTGGAGGTTTGAACGGGATCAGATTGCACCGTTTGACGACGTGCACGCGTAAACCACAATCCGACGCCGAGACACAGTGTGCTGATGAACTCAATCCACGGATTCGTTCGCGGGCAGCCGAAATGAATTCCCGACCAGGGATCGACCCAATGTAGCGACGTTCCCCGCAGTAAAAAATATCCCGCTAATAAAGCTCCTCCGAGTCCAATCAGCCAGGACGACAATGGCTGGCCGCGCAAGTTCGGACGATAGCGGGCCAACAGGAATCCGACCGCCGCAATAATTGTCATCACGCCCAATCCCGCCAGCGGCCATCGATAAGCGTACCACCCGGAATGCTTTGCCAGTGCCTTGGCCAACGCAATCGCCTGAGGAATGAATTCCAGTTGATAGCTCAAGGCCAGAACGAGAAACAACAAAGACACAGCGAGCATTCTTCGTTCACGCCGAGAATCTTTGACCCGCTTCGCAACACTCGCGCGCGACCACGCCAGGCCTGCCACCACCGCGTACGCGCCCACGACCAGGATTGAGGTCATGCTCGGATCACTGATGAAATTCGGTAACATACGAATCGGGATTGGCAGTGAAATAGTTCACGTTGGCTCACTGGAAGATAGCGAACGGGCGAGTCGCCGGTATCAGGCGGGTTGCTGCTTGCAACCCAAAGGAAGGACCGAAGTGCGCCCGGCATATCCGCGTGCGCCAAGCCGCTTGACGGGACGAATTTGTCACGGCAGCCTCCGTGCGTCTTATTAATTTAGTTATGGGTGGAAAATCAGTCGGACCAACCAGGCCAACAATCAACAAACGGGGCTTCACTCTGATCGAACTTCTCGTCGTCATTGCGATCATCGCGATCCTGGCGGGGATGTTATTGCCTGTCCTCAGCCGCTCCAAGGAAACGGCGCTCGGCATCAAATGCATGAGCAACATGAAACAGATCACCACCGGGTGGATGATGTATGCCGATGACAACAATGATTACCTCGTCTGGAATGATCTCAGTCCCACTGGAAACGGATGGGTTCGCGGTGTCATAGATTATAATCCCGGCAATCCCGACAACACGAACACGCTCTACCTGACTGATCCGCAGTATGCCAAACTCGCGCTCTACACCGCCAAGAGCGCCACGATCTATAAATGTCCCTCGGACAAAAGCAGCGTCACTATCGGTGGAACTAAATATCCCCGGGTGCGCAGCATCTCACTGAGTCAGGCGATGAATTCACAGGACGATTGGATGAGCTACTTAACCGGCGTGAAATATAAAGTATTCCACAAACTGACGGAGATCGCGCTCATGAGCACATCGAGGGCCTATGTGATGATCGATGAGCATCCGGACAGTTTGAATTTCGGCGACTTTGCTGTGGCGATGAATGATGGCGTTCCCGACGCCCGTGTTTTCATGGTGGATGTTCCGGCCAGTTATCACAACGGTTCCGGCGGACTCAGCTTCGCCGATGGACACTCCGAAATTCATAAGTGGCAGGATAAGCGCACCAAGCCAGCGATTACCGGCGTGCACATGTCCTCCTCCGTTCAAGCCTCGCCCGGAAATGTCGATATGCGTTTCCTCTCGGATCACACTTCCATTCGCGAATAAAAAAAGAGCCGCCCTTGCGTGATATCGGTAAGGATGACTTCCACGTCGTCCCATACTATGCCCTGCGTATAATCATTCGGAGGTCATTTTCCGCGTACGCGGTCCGCACCCCTCGAACGTCAAATCCGTCGGGCCTCGTTAGGGACGAGGTGGAACTCATCCTTACCATATAAGAATGGGGCGGCGCTTCCGCGCCGCCCCTGTGGCCGTATGCTAATACTTAATGTGTCACAATGGTCACCGCTTCCGAGAACGGGCCTTCACCGCCGTCGTTCACGGCTGCGACGACGATGTCGATCGACTTATTCGTCGGCAGGTTCTCGAGGTTGAAATCGAGATCCGCCGGCGAACCGACGAGGACGAATTCCGCATCGACACCCTGCACACGTTGGTAGACGTGATAGAACGAACCACGCGCTGCGGCCGGCCATTTCAACGCTGCCGCTGTCGGGCCGATCAACGTCGCGATCACGCCAACCACAGCGTCCGGTGTTTCTTCCGCGCCGGGCTTATTCAGACCGAACGACAACCAACGCGCGTCCATCGGATCGATCAACGTATCCAGTTCATTGATCAAGTCGCGCACCGCTTTGCGCAGCGCTTCGAACTTCGCGTCACGATCGGTCATGAGATTACTCAGAACCGTTTTCTGGCTGTCGATGGCACTGCGGGCATTCGACAACGCGTCGAACACCAACTGCGCCTTCGCCGCTGTGATGTTGCCCATCTCCAGGGTTGGATTCGCGCTCAGGAAACCATGGATGGTTTCCACCAGCACGAGCAGTTCCTCGACATTGTCGGGGACCCGCAGCGAACCAACGAAGCCGGTGATATCCCAGCGTTGATTATACTGTTTGCCGAAAATCGGTTTCAGTATATCCCGCGCCAGGAACACGAATTCGCGAGCGGCTTCGTAGGCTTCGTTGTAGGTGATGCGACGATCTGACATCGCGAGTTTAGCGGTCTCATACACATCACGTGCGGTCACCGCTGCGACGCGTAGCGCCAGCAGGATAGCTGCGGTGATATGATTGAGGCCGATGGTGAGACCGTGCTCAAGCGCGCCCTTATAGAGGGCAAGGATAAGCGCAAGCACGCCGGTTTGATTTGTAGGTGTTGGATTCTTCATATGTTTATACTTTCTGTTTACTGTTTTGTGCATCGCTTCACGTTTGGTAGGGATTTGCGCGCTGCGCCATCCTCCTCATCTGAGGCTGTCAACCATTCGATCCGCGATACGGTTTACTAATTACTGTTTACTGACTGACTACCTGCACAAAGCACATCGCTGTCGGCCACAAACGTTTTGCTTGTAAGACCCGCGACTGAAGGAGGTTTCTTAGGTCTACCTTCGGTCTTCGTGTGTTCTCCTGAATGACTCGCACTCAAGTGAACGTTTATGTTTTCACATAAATTCTTTTGCTGCGTAAGGACTCCAAATGGGGACATTGGAGTCCCCCCTGCGGCAGCCTTGATTCTATTGATCGAAACCGTGAAACCTTTTTTTGGCGTTCGACCTTGTTTCACCATTCCAAGTCACTTCAATCTCTTTGGCTTCTAAGTGGGCACTTCCCACAACATCGAACTTTAAGCCTCAGAGTTTGAACCACTTAGGTTCTTTGCTTTAACTGATCACGACTCTAAAGGAGGGGTCGGAAATACAGTGTCACAGATGAAAAACTATTTTTGCGTTGTAAGTAGCGTGTTTTGAGTTGGTTGCAGCTGTTGTCATGGAAAATGCAAAAATAATCGATGTTTTTGGAGCGGTTTTTAGCTGGTTTGAGCCCAGGAAAGAGAAAAAGAGATGGACAGCGGACTTTTAGACACGAATTGCGCAGATGAACACGAATTTTTTAAAACAAAGCAGATGAACCACAGAATAAGCGGAAGACGCAGAAGCAGAAAAAGAAAACGAACAATTGGTCAGAAACAGGCCCGTAGGGCCGGAATCTTTGTAGAATGGCATCGTTAAATGATCTCCAGCTCCAGCGGAGCGACATCTTCAGGCGGAATATGTCGCTCATCTGGAGCTCATGTTCTTTTTCCTCGTTTACTACAGAGATATCGGCCCTACCGGGCCTGCGCATGAAGATCCAACGCTGACTGACAATCTCACAGTGCTGCACCCGAGACGGGTGCTGTCCCGCCACATCGCGCGGCGTTAATCAAATCGCCGCGAGCTCGGACAAACGCGAAATCGGTCATTTTCCGGCTCTCGGGATGTCAGAATGAGACTCACGGTCCATTTTCCTGCGTGTGGAAAACCAGAATGAGTCTCATGAACGCTTTTCCTGCGCGTGGAAAACGGAATTGAGTCTCCGACGGGAGTTCCACAGCTGTGGAAGAGGGCCATGAGACTCACGGA
>JAQGOU010000370.1 GCA_028293445.1 Verrucomicrobiales bacterium
ATGGGAACAGGAAATGTGGTTTCCGTACGGTGGCTTTCCCATTCGTCATGACACCAAGCGAGAGGATTGGGAATCCGCGATCGGGATGGCGACGATGCGATTGGATGGCTTTGCTGCCTGGGAAGCCGGGGCGGAATCTGGCGAACTGCTGACGCAACCTTTTCATTGCAACGGCGATCGACTATTCATCAATGCCGACGCGCAGAATGGTTCGGTCACTGTTGAAGTGCTTGATGAAAAGGGCAATCCGCTCAAAGGACTTGATGCGAAATCCTGCCGAGTTGTTTCCACAGATACCTTGGCAAAAGAAAGAGACGGCTGGGTTCAGTGGAAGAATCAAAAAGATATTCACCGCCTTAAAGGAAAGCAAATTCAACTCCGCTTCACGCTGAAAAACGCGAAGCTTTATTCCTTTCGCATCGCGGACGAGAAGACCCTGAAACTTTCCGTGCCCCGTGCAACCAAACAATAACGCGGTGAAGAGTTATTTGCGCAGCGGCACGTTAGGGCCCTTGCTCAGGTGCCTGAGCAGAAACTCGCAGGACTCCAGCGCGGCCTGGTCCGGTTCTTTCGCAAAGCGAAGCTCACAGGTTACCCCAGTGGCATTGCACTTCTCCTTTAGCTTTATTCCGAACATGGCGTGATGAATGGCGGTGCCGGGATCGGATGTCGGCAGCGGACTTGGTGTCGGGTAAAGCAGCATCACCGGCGGATCATCTCGCGAGACGTGATTGATGGGGGAAAATTCCTGGAAGAGCGTTCTGTAATCGGCAGGCTGCAATTTCAGCTCGTCCCGGCTCTTCGCACCGACTGCAGTCCAGATCATTCCGTGATCCATCACCTGATCGCCGACCCAACTGCCGATGACTTCCGGATCAATGGAGGTTTGCCCGGATACGCCTACAACCGCACAGAGCCGACTCGACTCTCTCGCCGCGGGTTCATTGCTTTTTGAATCTGCGAGGTCGTCGTGGTAAGCGAGCCAAAGCGCAGTGCAAGCTCCGGCCGAAGCGCCCGTTGCGGCGAATCTATTTTTGTTTAAATGCCATTCCTTGGCCTTGGATCGGAGAAACTGAACCGCGCGCGCAGCGTCATGCACCGGCGCGGGCAGTTTCGCATTATCAGAGTAACGGTAATTAATGGAAGCCACAGATACACCGTGCTCCAGCATAAACGTTAGCAAACACGCAGGGATGACGGACTTGTCGCCACCACGCCATCCACCCCCGTGGATGTAAATCAAAAGCGGCGCCGGCTTCGTGGATTTCGTCTGCCAGAGATCGAGAACATTGCGGTCGTGAGGGCCGTATTTGACATTACGCAAATCAGGAAAGATCGCGGGACAGATATCGTTTGTTACCGCATGGGCTGCGACCGTTGCTGCCAGGAATAGTAAAAATGAAAAGATTTTCATTGGCGTAAAGTTAGGTAGACCTCTGAAATAATGCATCCAGCATAACCTCCAGAAATGGTTGGCCAACGATTTTCATTTCTCGCACCTTTCTCCCATGCAGATGATGAAGTTCCTTCGCCGATCTTTACTGATAGTATTGGGCTTCTTACCGCTGGCACATGCTGAAGAGAAGGTTCCCGTGGACCTTGGCTCACGCGTGGAGATGTTCGTGGACACTTGGTTGGTTGATTCAAATCGCAGCCGGGGCGTATCGCTGAAATTACAAACTCCGATCCGCCGCGAAGTCGTTCTCACCACCGACAAACCGTGGGAAGGAAAAGAGAGCGCCTACTTCACCGTTTTTCAGGACGGGCCCCGCATACGGCTCTACTACCGCGGCTATATTCCGGAAGGCGGAGACGCGTCGGATAAACAAGTCACGTGCTATGCCGAGAGCAACGATGGAATTACTTTCACACGACCTAATCTTGGCCTCTACGAATTTAACGGGTCGAAGGAAAACAACATCGTTTACATGGGAGTCGAGGCGCACAACTTCGCACCCTTTCTTGATGCCAATCCCAAGGCCAAACCCGATGAGCGCTACAAAGCCGTGGGCGGTCTGGAGAGCAAGTTGTTCGGATTCATCTCTCCGGATGGCGTTCACTGGAAGAAAGTCCAAAGCGAGCCGGTCATGACCAAAGGCCAGTTCGATTCGCTGAACATTGTGTTCTGGGACGAACAAACGAAAGTATATCGTTGCTACTCGCGCACCTGGACTGGCGGCGGCTACAACGGCTTTCGGGCAGTGCAAAGCAGCACGTCCGAAGACTTTTTGCGCTGGAATGATCCGGTGCCAAACCGTCACTACGCCGCCGACGGTTCAGAGCCGCCGCAGGAACATTTCTACACGAGCGCAACGACGCCATGCCCGGATGCACCACATCATCGTCTCTCTTTTCCCATGCGCTTTATTCCAGACAGGACAAAGCCGAGTCCTATCAAAGATCCCGGCATGTCCGACGCCGTTTTCCTGAGCAGTCGTGACGGCACGAATTGGGATCGAAGTTTTTTGGAAGCATGGATCCGCCCCGGATTGGATGAACGCAACTGGACGCATCGTAACAACATGCCGGCGCGCGGGATCGTGCAGACAAGTTCCAACGAATTCTCCATGTACATCAGCGAACATTACGCGTGGCCGGACAATCGTCTGCGTCGGCTGACAATTCGTCGTCACGGATTTGCATCCATGCACGCGGACCACATTGGCGGCGAGTTCACGACGCGACCTCTGACCTTCACTGGAAAGAATCTTCTTCTGAACTACGCGACCTCTGCTGCTGGTTCTGTGCAGGTTGAAATTCAAGATGAACACGGCAAGCCGTTGCCCGGTTTTTCGTTGGCTGAAACGGATCTGCTTTTCGGCGATGAACTGGAAGCCATCGCAAAATATAAGTCGATCAAGGACCTATCCGCGTTGATCGGAAAACCCGTCCGCCTTCGATTTGTGCTGAAGGATGCAGATGTCTATTCGCTGAGGTTTCGTTAATTTTGATTCAACCCCTTCAAAGATGCCGGAGTGTCGTCTACTTGCTGAGAATGATATTCGGGGTGATGGAAAAATCGTAGGAGAGATCATTCGTTTGGGCTGCGGATCCTTTGACGACATAGGAAAGTTTCACAGTGTGCGTCGAAGCAGCCTCCAGTAATTCGTGATGCTCATAACGGATCAGGAGACCTCCAGCGTCATTGGTCGTGACCATCGTTTCCACCACTCTATTATCCAGGGTCAACCGAATTAAAGTCGGGTCCACTTCGCCGGCGCTTTCGCGCAACCTGATTTCGATGGGCGCATCTGGTGGCGCATTGTCGCCTGTGGGCAAAAAGGCCTCGACTCCTCCCGGCCGCTTTTCTAGCAGAGATGCATTCAAAAGTGCAGGCGCGATTGGCGCTGCCGAGGTGATCCATGTCGGTCCGTTTAAGAGCGTCCCTTCTCCGCCATGTGGGACAGAGTTCTTCGCCCGATCACCGGCTCCGTCATCGAGGCGAAAATAGCCGACGAGCCCTGGTTCCGTGCCGCTCAATTGCTTGTTCATCTGTCCTCGAATCTCGTCTCCTGAAAGCGCGCGATTCCAAAGGCGCACTTCACGAATGGCCCCGGGGAACCAATAATTCACTCTGCCGATCCGCATCACCGGCTGTGCCACCGGAACCTGCTTCGTGGCTTCGGCCGCCACTTCAGCTCCATTCACAAAAAGGCGATAAGTGGTTCCATCGTAAGTCGCCGCAACATGGTTCCAGAAATTCAGCAGGAGAACATCAGGTGCTGATTCCACCGTAACAAAGTGTGATCCAGTGCCGAAGGTGGCGTGAAGAACGGTTCGCGACTTGATCCACATTCCCGGGGCACGGTTCTCCATCTTACTCGGGTTAGAGCCAAGGATTCCGTGATACCGGTCGTCTTTCGGATCCGGCAGAATCCACGCCTCCTCCGTGAATTTCGATCCGAGCACTGGCGGGGAACTAATCTCAATCACGTCATCCATGCCATCGAACGAGAGCGCAGCAATGGAATTTGCCCGGGCGGTGAACACAGCGCTGCCAACGAGGATCAGTGCGAGTCCAACCTGATTAAAAACAAAACGCCGCTGGAATAATTTCGCCAGGGCCCGGCAAAAAAATGAATACCTTCGCTTCATGGGGGTAACAAAACCATGCCAAAAACCTCTGCCGAACGCACGGACTTTCCAGACAATCCACGATCTCTGCGCGATATTGATTCCGGTGGGTTTCCATTTAAGATTCGGCCATGGCATTGAAACTCCAGTCAGGACTCATTGGATTGTTTTGTTTCGTCGTCCTGACCGCTTCGGTTTTCGCCGGCGAGAAGGCTGACCATGACAATGTTTTGAGTCGCGCCAAAGCTGCCTACGCTGACGGCAACCGCGAAGAAGCTGTGAAACTGGCAACGCAAGCGATTGCGAGTGAACCGAAGAATCCGCGCGGCTATTTTACTCGTGCGCGCTTTCATGAAGAAAGCCGTGACCCAGCGAAAGCGTTGCTTGATTACAATGAAGTGCTGAAGCTGGATCCAAACATGGCAGAGGCCTGGCAACATCGGGGCAGCGAACATTTCAAGCTGGGCCACATCCAGGAATCCATTTCTGATTTCGACAAATTCATCGACCTGGTTCCGCAGCAAGCCCCGTATCACTGGCAACGCGGCATTGCTTACTACTATGCCGGTCGCTTCAAAGAGGGACGCAAGCAGTTCGAATCACATCAGACCGTGAATCCCAACGACGTTGAGAATGCGGTCTGGCATTTCCTGTGCGTCACACGTGAAAGCGGAGTTGAAAAAGCCCGCTCGGTGCTCATCCCGATCAAAGGCGATGCACGAATACCCATGATGAAAGTCCACGCGCTCTTTGCCGGTAAAGCGGAACCGGACGATGTGTTGAAAGTGGCATCCGAAGGGCAATCTAAGTCAGAGATAGATCACCAATTGTTTTACGCACATCTGTATCTCGGCTTGTATTTCGAAAGTTTAGGCGACAAAGCCAAAGGCCGTAAACACATCGAAATAGCCGCCGGGACCTATCGAACTGATGATTACATGGGAGACGTGGCTCGCGTTCATCTGCAATTGCGATCCAAGGCACAATAACCAACAGAGCAATCAATTTTCGTTTTAACGATCCTTAAGCTGACCCGTACCGTGTCAACGTCAGCTTGTGGACATCAGCGGACGGTTTACAGAAACGGAACATAGCCCTTCGAGGCCAGAAGTGTCTTATAGCGATCCAATACCGTCGTCACGCTGTTGCCACTGTCGTTGGCGTAAACAGTATCCACAGTGTTGAATGTGGCTGTGATCGTAGATTCGGTTATTCCAATTACTCCGCCGCCGATATTTTCCGCGCTTCTTGCAATTCCGGCAAACGTTCGCGGAGCAACATAAGTTTTGTTTGATTTGATTTTAAGAAGAACATCCCGGCCCTTAATAAACTCCGCTTGCAGCTTCACAAGCTGGCTGGTGTTTGTTGTTGTCACCAAAGCCTTTGTCAGCACGGTGTAAGACGCTCCAAGCGGACCAGACACCTTCAGTGTGAATGAGTCTTGCGACGGCAACACGACGTAATATTTCACGCCGTTGAACGTGAGATAACCGATTGATACTGATTCTGACGTGTCCGTATCGCTGATGAAATAAGCGCGCACAACCTCGGTAACACGCTTTCCGTTTCCGGTAATGACACCGGTTTCAACGTAATTGTAAACGAGCACATCTGCGGTAGCTGATGAGCAGCAGATTGCGAAGGCCAGTGCCAAAACAGGTATAAGGTTTTTCATGTTTATTTGCGGTCATGGACATTGTGGGAAATATTTCTGGTTTAAACTGGCCGTTGTTGGGGAGAATAGAAAGAACGATGCTCACATAAAAGCCCCGCAGGGTTGGTGATTTCATTGATCTGTCCAAGAAAAGGAGATGGTGCGCGATACAGGTTTCGAACCTGTGACCCCTACCGTGTCAAGGTAATGCTCTACCACTGAGCTAACCGCGCACTAAACTGCAAGGCCGGATACAGTGCAAGACAAGCAGGCCGTTGGCAAGTGAGAATTCTTTTCGTTTTTAGACAAATTATCGACCCACTTCGACCGCCGTCTCGGGCCTCAATCTCGAACCTCCGGTCAGAACTTGCGACCTTCAGTGTTTACAGCTCGGATTCCTATACGGAACGATTCGATCTAAAGACAAGTTTTGACACGAATCTCACGAATTTTCACGAACGAAGACAGAGATGCTCGTTAGTTCTCTCTGTCTCGCAATACGCAAACCTTCCCTGTCTTTCGCCCACTCCATCTCGCCTGAATTCTGGCACGAAACCTGAAATTTCCCTTCGCTCCAAAACTTCAAACGTTGAACCTCAAACTTCAAACTTGAGCTTAAGACCTTAATAAACAACCTCCTGCAAGAACCCCATACGCGTAGGAGGCCAGCGTTCAAACCGTCCAAAACAGGCGTCATACGCATAAGGCACCAAAATTGGACACTTTAAAACGGCCTCATACGCTCAAGGACCCGTTTTGAACTCTCCGAGCGAGGCGTCATACGTCTAAGCCATAACTTTGGACTCTCAAAAGTCGCTCCATACGCAAAAGTTGCCTCTCCGGACAGTTCAAAACTCCCGTCATACGACCTGGGAACAGGCTTTTTCGTCCCAAAGGACCCTCATACGCGTATGACGCCTCGTCCGGACTCTCCCAAGGTCGCGTCATACGCGTATGAGGTCGCTCTGGAGAGTTCAAAATCACGACTTGGTGCTATGGGAAACGTTTTGGAGAGTCCAAAGAGAGTGTCATACGCGTATGAGGCTCTTCCCAGACGTTCAAAATTACGCCTCATACGCATGGGATAGTTTTCCGACAGTCCAAAATTGGTCCTTGAGCGTATGCCCCCACTTTCAGACCGTTAGAAATTACGACTTGGCCGTATGTTCCCGACTTCCGACGACGGAAAGTTGGTCCTTACGGATATGGGGGAGTTTCCCGCGACGGAAAGGCGTTACTCGATCTCGGTGCGGCGACGTCTCGTCGCCTGAAGTTTTGCAGATTCAGGGGACGATGACGTTCCCTCTCCGAAGTCCCAGCTTCATTGATCTCGTCAGATTCAGGCGCACCTTCGGCGACGTCGTCCTCTTGGGGGAATCGAATGGCAGTGCTCATCTTGAATTGAGACTTCGTCTTTAGGGCGACGGCTTCGCGGTCGAAACAGTCCAGGGGATACTTTGGCGAAACGTCTCGATGGCGGAACGCTGGTCGGGATATTTGACGGCAAAATTATCGAGCATTTGGCGAGCTTCGTCGGTGCGGCCAGTGCGAGCGAGGATGGCCGCCAGACCGCAGACCGGGTCCGGATTATCCGGCCACAACTGGCTGGAGAGGCGATAGGTTTCTTCGGCTTCGGTGAAGTAGTTGTGCGCAGTCAGAAGATTCGCCGTGGAGTTCACGTCGTGTGAATAGGCTTTGAGGGTGTAAGTTGAGCCGGCTGCATCGGGATCAGCGAGAAGGTTTTGCGCAATCGTGCGCCAGTAATCAACCGATTGCCCGGCGCGTTCGGCCGTGAAAGTAGTTTGCGCGTCTTGGGCGCCAAGTTCCAGCAGCAGACCCAGCGGTACGGCGTCGGCATACAGGCCTTTCAGCGGAGAGGATTCCTGCATGGCGAACGAGAGATTGGGATTCTTTTGCATGAGCAGTTGCAACAGTTTCTCGTTGATGGCCGCCACCGCTGTCGCGCCGGATGCCTGGAGGCGTCCATCGATCAATTTTAAATTTTCACCGGGCCGAACCTGTTTGGGTTCGTCGGGAAAATCCAAATCGTGCTGGAGCCGTTTTTGCGCGTCGACAGAGTATTCCTCAAAAACACGCTTTGAATCCTCCTGAGACAATGTGTTGAACCGCTCGCCGTAAAGTTCGCGTAAATGATCGAGATATGTTCCGTCAGCGAGAGCGTTTTGCGTAAGCATGATGTGTGCATCGCCGCCAGTTCCATTCAGCAAAGTGGGAACCGATCGGCCATTGTCAGTGCCGCCCACGTAAACCATGTCCGGGCGGAGTGAGTCGAGAATGGCATTTCCGTAATCCAGAAGTTTTTGCGCCGGCCATTCGTGGGCTTCTTGAGCCGGAAGGAACGCGTCGAGCACCGCTTGCCAGTAAGGTTCGAGATCGGGACGGTCGTGTTTCGAGCGCTCATACTGGTGCGTGTGCGTCGCCAAAAACTCCCAGCGGCTTTTTGTTTCCTCCCAATTCCCAGCTTCGAGAGCGTCGAAAAACGCATTGATCTCGGATGGCACGCTGGTGTTCAGGCGGCGCGCGATCGCGTTGACGAGTTCACGGCGTTTCCGTCCATACTGGATGACTTTGTCGGCGACGATTTTCTCCGCAGGCGCAGCTTCTTGTGTGCGCGAAGAATTACCTCTCCGAAAGGTGCTGGAACGTATCGTGGAGTCGGCGTCCTCCGCGTTTTTGTTAACGTCTGAGGCCAGCGATTTGTTGGGGCCGTTGCTTTCCCGTGTCAGGAGAAAGGCCCCGATCACTCCCAGCAAAACAACTGCACCGACCATGCCTGATTTCAATTTGGTCATAAGTTTCAAGAAAGTGAAAACTCCAGACGTCGCGCCCACACTTGCGAGCGCCGTAGCGGAAATCGTAACGGCTAATCCGACGGGTGCGGATTGCACGGCATTGACGGAAAGCAACGCCACTAATCCACTGGCCCCAAGTGCGGGTCGTCGTTTGGAGAAAATTTCCCGCAAACGATCCATCGCGCGATTGACTCGCTTTTGCGCGGCTTCGTCGCTGATGCAGAGAATTTGCGCCATTTCGCGGGCGGATTTCTTATCAAAGTAGCGCAGCAACAGCGCGTCGCGATCCGGTTGGCTCAATTCACCCAGCGCGGCGTCGAGATGCGGGGCAATGTCATCCCAGGAAGCAGCGGGTTCGGCGGCAAACAATTCATTCATGGCAGCAGCCTCCTGTTCGCGTGCTTGACGACGAACGTTGGTGCGAACTGTTTTCGCGGCGAGATTTCGGGTGGTGCTATGAAGCCAGCCGGACAAAACCGGATGTCTGGCGAGCGACGCGGCGTTTTGCGCAAGAGCGACAAAGACAGCCTGAGTGACGTCCTTAGCGGAGTGCGTGTCGCAAACCTGACGCAAGGCCGCGGAGTAAACCAGGTCAACGTGGCGGTCGACCAGAAATGTAAAGCTCTCTTCCGAATCGGATTCGGCATAAGCGCGCAACAGTTGTTGATCGGTCAAATCGTTCACTCACTGGATAATACCCGCCTCTGTGAAAATCGGACAGTGAAAGGGCAGGGGAGCCATAACAGTGCATGGACCATTGCTGCATTGGTATTGTCAAAGTTG
>JAQGOU010000398.1 GCA_028293445.1 Verrucomicrobiales bacterium
AGGATGTCATGGTTGATCAAGACCATTTGGTCCAGGATCTCAACGACATCGTTATCCGGACGGTCCTTCAATGACATCTTCCGGAGGTCTTCGTAACGTCCACTCAATGCCTTAATGGTTGAGTTGAGCGTGGATAGATCAGTTGGCATATAGAGTCCTTTATTTATTTATCAGACGGTTTGGTTTGGTTTTGTAGTTTCTTGAATTCCTGGCCGGTCTTGATGAGAAAGTTAGCGAGTTGCGCGGAATCTTCCTTTGGCGCGGAAAGTTGCACCAGGGATTTTTCCAGTGCGCTATATTCTTCATCGAGATCTTCCAGCGCAGCCAACGCCTTCGCCATTTGCTCGTGCTGCGCTTTCCGCATCTCGGCCGTGGCGTCTAAACTGGCCACCATCTCGTTTGCGGCAGTGATCAACTGGCCTCCGAGCATCGCATCAGCCTGCGCCTGGTTGCTGATCAATGCTTTGGCGTCGCTATGGGATTTCTCGATCAACGTTCGCCTTTGCTCGATGTAGTTTGCCCGTGTCACCGCGTCATCGATACTCTTGATGGAGTCCCGATAGTATTTTCGCTCTGCCTCCTGTTTGCGGCGAACTTGACGCCTAAGCTCCAACAGTTGTCGTTGTGTGGCTTTTGCAGTGGCGATGGCCGCTGCGTCACCCTTGGCTGCAGTTCCAGAGATAGTAGAGCATCCTGCAAACCCCACCACAAGGACTGCCAAAATCAATATCCGATACATTTTGTTTTTCATACTTCAATGACTAGTTAATGAACACCGGCACCAATCCAGCTTAAGAAGCCCAGCTGAGCTGCGCGAAAAGCCAAATCTGCAATTTCTTCGGGCTTCACACCGCCCTCGTGGTAGATAGCCAGCGCTTCGACGCCACGACTTACCAGAGCTTCGTGCTCCATGGCGGCGATCTTGGACTGCTGGATGGAGTCCAAATGTTGTAATCGATAAACTTCCCGTTCCGCGGCTTTAGCTTGAAGTGTTAAGGCGGCGGTGATTGCCACATAATACTGCGCGCCGCGCAAACCCTTGGCCAGATCTTCAGCCTTCAGCGGATCCTTGCTCAATTCCAACAATGTCTCCCCAATACTTTTGTCGTTTGGAAATTTGGTGGTGTCGCCGATGCAGCTCATTTGCTGGGCAAATTCCCGCGCTTGGGCGACTGCTGCCTGGGCTCGCTTGGCGAGATCTATCCGCTGCGTCAACATGTCAATATGGGCCATCACGCGGTGTTGTCGCGCCTCTGCCAGGTCTTTCGCCAGACTTGCTGCCGTGACTACCACCCCCGGTGCTTGCGGTGTAAATACATTCCTCACGCTGGCCAGCAGTTTCCCGGCCTCGGAATCACCCTTGTCGAGTGCCTGTCCGGGGTCGGCCAGCGTTGCCGCAGCCGAGACAAAGTCGTTGGTGACAGAATTACCGTCTGCATCGGAATAAATGACCTGAGCATCTTTGCCGAGCTTCGTGATTTCGGTGACCTTTGCGCTGAAATCATCCAGGCTCTTGATTTGACCGTTGGTCGAGGCAGTCACTAAGCTCGGAGTCAACTCAATGATCTTCTCCAGCACGGCAATCTGCTTGTTCCACTTGGTTGCTTTTGCCTTCGCCAGATCAAGCTCAGCGTCGGCGGCATCCAAAGTGTGTTTGGCTTTTCCCTTTGCTACCTCGGCCGACACCAATTCTTTTGTGATATCGTCCACCAGATTATTGACCCGATTTTCCAGGTCTTGTGTCAGCGGCGAACTTCCCGATGCGCCGATCGTCGCTTGTTGGCGGAGATCGCTCCACTTCATGCGGCTTGCCGTCCGCGTCTGGACTGCAATCACGTCTGCATCGAGGCGTTTAAAAGTATTCGCCTCATTGATGGACATGATGGACAGATTCGACGACATGACGTCAAAAGCGTGTTGCTCTGCCTTGACCAACGCCGCCGCCTGAACCTTGGCTTTATCAACGATCGCGTGACGCGAGTCGTCGTGAAGGTGTGTGCAGCCCGTCACGGTAACCATTGCCATGATGGCCAGGAGAGGGGCAAATGGTCTGGGCTGCTCATGGAATAGCACATTCCACATCGATGATCGTCTGCCTGAGGCTCTATTACTTTTTAAATGAATTTCCATAGCTGTTCGTTAATTGGATTGCTTCACCGTTACTTGACCGTTACTGGGGCTTTGCTGGGTTGATCGGTTTTGCCGCTTTTCTGGTCGGCCGTGTCCTCTTCACAAATCTTTTTCGCAACGCTGGAGCGCAGGCTGGACAGGCTCTTCAAAATGTTGAACCAAAACGGAGCGCCGAGGCTCAAGAGGAATGCTGAAAAAATTATTCCCAGTAAATGCGGCCCCCAATATTCGTAGTCCGAAAGCGTGTCCCAAATCGTGCCCCAAAACCCGCTGGCGGGTTGTTTCACCCAACGCCAAGAGCCCTTTGGGAACAATTCAAAGCCAGTTTTGTCCAGCGACTTCGCCATCGCATTGTATTCGCCGCTGTATTTCGTGAGATCCGTTTTGACGATTTCGAGGGTCTGTTGATCGAAACTTGCGATCAGGTCCTGTGTTTTCTCATCGGACTGGTGGCTCGCCCTAGCGGCTTTCCAGATTTCGGCTTTCACAGTTCCAACGGTGTCGGTAGCGGCGACAACGACATTCGTCAGAAACGCATTGTTGGTGCCGTTGGCGCGGATGGTGTTTAACGCTGTCGCCATCACCCGGCGTTTCTCTTTGAGGACTTTTTCACCCTGGTCGAGAACAGCCTGTGTTTGTGCGACGAGGCTCTCGCGCACCGCGCGATTGGAAGAGACCAGTTTGTAAATCTCGATCGTATCGAGTTGGAGGACGAATGCGGCTGCCAGACCAAGAATGCTGGTGATAATTCGGGCGTGAGTCGTAAACCATTCCTGCGCGCGTTCCTCCCCGGTATCAAACCAGTGTTCGAACTTTTGATAAATCCTTTGTATCGCCGCTTCGCCTTGGGCGGCCCAACGAATCGCGGCTTCTTCAGCGCTGGTTGCCGCCAGGGTCAGTGAGTCTTCCGCTTTCTTGGCTTCGGCCAGCAATAGTTGTTTTGTCGGCCCTTCGGGAAGAACGGTGAGTTGAGCGGTGATATCCGTCTTGAGCTTCTCAAGCTTTGCCTTTTCTTCCGCAGCCATTTCGAAGACATGCGCTGGTACACCAAGGTTTTTGAAAAGTGCGATCACGTCGTCTCTGATTTGCGCCGGCGTGGTGTTCTTGTCGAGTTGGTCAGGGGTGAACGTTTTCTTTCCAATGGCAATGCGATGCAGGAGATCGAACAACTCTTCGGCACGCACCGCGTTTGTTTTGCCGACCCAGCGCCCAAATTGAGAATCGGAGATTAAAGGATCTTTCAGCAATTGGTCCGCGAGTCGTTTGCCTTGCCCCCCGGCTTTTGCTTTCAGGTCCGGCGCAATCGCTTCGAAAGCTTCCGCCACTCCCCAGGAGAGATTTTTGCCGCGAAGATTCGACAGCGAAGTAACGAGTTGAACGGCGATAGTGAGGAGCAGACTGATGACGGTAAAAATCAGCGCAAATCCAATTAATGTGTCCAAGCTGTCCAGCATAAGCAGTTATTCCGCACCTAGTTGCCCGAACCCTTACCAGCTGCTTTCGGGGTGAATGGGCGCGATATTATGACGGAAGTCTCTAGTGTCAAACCTAAATGCAAAAACAGGTTTTGGACGACGTAGCCGCCAGGCGCAGGAACCAACAAAACAAGAGTGTCGAGGGTTCAACGTTTTACGCGAACAAACTTTTCCTCATGGTGAATGATCCGATGCGGCGGAGGATCATTCGGGCGTTGGTGAACGGGGGATGGAAGACGGCGCTTGAGCTGGGTGTCGGTCCCGGCAGCAGACGTCATACGGTCCTGAAACATTTCACGGTCTTGAGCCAAGCCGGGATTCTCGTTCGACAGGAAAATCCAAAGGACGCGCGACAACCTCTTTATGCGCTCTCGCCGACGGCTGCTGTGTGTAAGGCGGAGAATTCTTTCACGGTGGATTTCGGTCGGGGCATGATTCGGTTTAGTTAAGAACGGATCAGTCCCGAATTCCCGCAGAGAGCTTAACCTTCGATCGCGAAAATTTCCCGATTCCTGTCGTTGCGGTTTGTCGGCGCCGTCGGTTTGTTTTGCATCTCCGGTTTCTTGTTTTTTGCTATGAAAGGAAGTTGGAGAACCTCCGTGCTGCCCCGAGTTTGCACAACAAAAAGTTAACAAAACACCGTGCTGGAACAATGTTGCACAACGGGAAGTTAACAAAGCATGGTGCTGCGACGATTTCGGACAATGGAAAGTTAACAAAGCATGGTGTTGCGACGATGTCACACAACGGAAAGTTAACGAAGCATGGTGTTGGGACGATTTCGGACAACGGAAAGTTAACGAAGCATGGTGCTACCGTGATTTCGGACAGCGGAAAGTCAACAAAGCAGCGTGATGGGAGAGTTTTGCACAACGGAAAGTTAACAAAGCATCGAGTTGGACGGATTTCCGACGGCGGAAAATCGGTGTATCAAGCGGTTTTCGGGTTTGTTAATGGAGAAAAGGAGGGGAATCGCGGTGTTTTGGGCAATTTTGACCGGACTTTTATCCGGTTTCGCGGGGAAGACGAGAATGCTGATCGACGCATTTTCTGCCTTGCGGAGGATTTGACAGTTTTTAGAGTAGTCGCGCATGGAGACTCCGAATATGACCAATGTGCTGGCGGCAAATCTTCCGAAAATCGACGAGGAACTGACCTATTCAGTCCTGACTTCGCAGGCGCGACGGAAGTTGCTGGTCGCATTGGCGTGTGACGGACCGCAAACCGGAGCCAATCTGAAACACGTGGGCAGGGGAAAGGGAAGGGGCACAAGGCCGAAACATCTTACCAACTGCACATTGATGCACCTGAAGAGAATGGTCGAAGCGGGCATCGTGCTGAAGCTGGATCACGGGACCGACGGTCGGCGCGTGCTTTATAGTTTGTCGCCGGCGGTGAAGGTGTCAAAGGACGGTGACGATACGGTGTTCGATTTTGGCTTTATCGTGGCGCGATTGACGGCGGATGGGAATTAATTCCCAGCGCGGCAATCCATGTTCATCCAATAATTCATTTCCAAAAGATTCCCCGCCTTGACATGCAACCAAAAGGTTGCATATTGTAAATCCGGATGGATGCAGTATTCAAAGCGTTGGCTGATGAGAGTCGTCGCGCGTTGCTCGATCACTTGTTCAAGAGCAACGGGCAGACGCTCAGCCAGCTCTGCGAACATCTGGACATGACGCGACAGGCGGTCACGAAACATCTGCTTCTGCTGGAGCAGGCAAAGCTCGTGACGATTGTCTGGAGCGGGCGCGAGAAGCTGCATTATCTCAATCCAGTGCCTCTGCAAGAGATCTACAATCGCTGGATCAGCAAATACGAACGCCATCGCCTCCAGGCGTTGAGCGATCTGAAAAAAGGTCTCGAACAAAACAAAAACAAGAAAGAGTGACGACTATGAAAAATCCAAAGCAAGTTTACACAATGTTTATTCGATCGACGCCCAAAAAAACGTGGGACGCCATCACCAAACCTGAATTCACGCGCCAGTATTGGGCGGGTATTGCCAACGTTTCCGATTGGAAAGCCGGTTCGAAATGGGAACACGTGGCCAAGAACGATGAAGTCTGGATTACGGGCAAGGTAGTCGAAAGCATTCCTGCCAGGAAGTTGGTGGTAAGCTGGGCCGATCCCGACGATCTCAAAGATAAATCACGCGTGACGTTTGAACTCGAGCAGATTGAAGACATGGTTTGTCTTACGGTGACGCATGACAAGTTCACGACCGGTTCGAAGATGGCCGGAAAAGTTTCCGGAGGTTGGCCGCGTGTGCTTTCGAGCATGAAATCCTTTTTGGAAACTGGCAAGGGACTCAACGTGTTCGCCTGCAACTAATCGGGGGTGGATGCTTATCAAGGCTGGCGACCGAACAGGGTCGGCGCCAGTTTTAACCGTTCTCTTCTGCGTTGAGTTTTCTCCCCTCAATGCCATGGTGTCGCGTCATTTCTCAGATCGAGGAAAATAAGATCGATTAACTTTGCTATCATTGGTTGTGGCGGCATCGCGTTGACCCACTAATTTGATAGACTTCGAGGGAGCGGAACCGATAGGGTCGCCTTTTGCTTCACCTATGAAGAACCTCAGACAACTGATTTCCTTTTGCCTTTTGACCATTACAGCTTTCGCGGTCCATGCGCAAGGAACGGCGTTTAATTACCAGGGCAAGCTCAGCAACGGTGGCAATCCCGCCAATGGGAGTTATGACCTGACCTTTGCGCTTTATGCGACGAGCAGCAACGGTGTCGCCATGGCCGGGCCAGTGACGAATAGCGCGACGAGTGTGACGAATGGATTGTTCACGACGACGATAGATTTCGGGGCAGGGGTGTTCACCGGGACCAGTTATTGGCTGGAGATTGGTGTGCGCCTAAATGGCGGCGGCAGTTTCGCCACTCTTTCGCCACGCCAGGCGGTGACGCCTACGCCGTATGCAATCAAATCTGTCAACGCGGACACGGCGGTGGTGGCGAGCAACTTCAATGGGATCATCTCCGCGGGCCAGGTGAGCGGGACGTTGAGTTTGAATAATTTGCCGGCGGCAGTGCTGACGAACAATGCCAGCGGCGTGAATCTCGCGGGGATTTTCAGCGGGAATGGTGCGGCCATAACCAATATTGATCTGAGGAACGTTGATACGCGCGGCGGCGTGGTCTGGAGTACGAATTATCTCTCGACGTATCTGACCAATCAATCGGCGATGTATTCTTTTGTCTTCAACTCTTCCAACAATTTGAGTGGCAACGCTGTCATGATCCTGCCCGTCGACGTGGATACCGATGGTAAACTGGATTTGGTCACCGTGCATTCCGGTTTGCTGAGCATTTTGAAGAACAACGGAGATGGCACTTTCTTTCTGGCTTCCACCAAAACCGTCGGTTCTTTCGCAGTCGCGGTGGTAGCGGCCGATGTCAACGGAGATAACAAGCCTGATTTGGTGAGTGCAAACTTTAGTGGGAATTCGTTGTCCATTTTGACCAACGATGGAACGGGCGCCTTTACGTTATCCTCGACCAAAAGCGTGGGCACAGGCCCTCAAAGCGTTGCCGCCGGAGATATAAATGGTGATGGCTCGGTGGATTTGGTCACCGCGAGTTCTTTCCTCTCTAACAATACGCTGACCGTTTGCACGAATAACGGCTCAGGGATATTTACAACTGCCGCGACCATCAACAGCGCGACCCCCCGCTGCGTCCGAATCGTGGATGTAAATATGGATGGCAAGTTGGATATGGTCGTCGCGAATGGCAGCGCGAATATGCTGACTGTTTACACCAATAATGGTGCGGGAGTGTTTACGGTGCTTGCGACAATCCCGATCGGCGCCAACGCGGGATTCTTCGTTGCTTCCGATGTCAATCTCGATGGGAAACCAGACGTGGTCACCGCCAACAGCGGCGCGAATACATTGACGGTTTTGACCAATGATGGGAGCGGCGGCTTTATCACCACCTGCACCCCGGCTGTCGGGACGGGTCCGAATTCTGTGGCGTTGATGGATGTAAACAGCGACGGCAAGGTCGATTTGATCAGTGGGAATACGACTGCGGGCACGGTGTCGGTCCTGACGAACGGTGGCGGCGGCTTGTTTACACATGCCTTTACGCAGACCGTAAATACGAACGGGATTAACTATGTCGCTGCCGCCCAACTGGACGGCAACAACGGAGGAGACCTGGTGACATTAAAGAGCGCCTCTGCTGCGGCCTCGCTGTCGATCTACCTGAGCCAGCAAGGCACGGACGTCGTGACCAATACCTATCCTGATTCTTATGACCCGGTCTTCGTCGGCAACGGCTCCGGATTAACGAACCTCAACGCTTCGGCCGTGACGAACGGAACATTGCCATTGGCCCAGTTGCCGCCGGCCGTCGTCCTCGACAATGAAACCGGGGTGACATTGACCGGTACGTTCAGCGGCAACGGCGCTGGGATATCCAATGTGGATCTGCGCACGGCGAAAACCCAGGGTGGAATTTTCTTCACGACCAACTCGAATATCGGAGTGAATTCCTCAATGGTCGTGGGCGTGCTCCCTCGCGCCGTGACCGCAGTCGACGTGAATAATGATGGCTGGATCGATTTGGTCAGCGCCAGTTCGAGTGTCAACACGCTCTCCATCCTGACAAACGATGGTCACGCGGGATTTACTTTGTCTTCCTCACCCGGCGTCGGCAACACCCCTTATTCCATCGCGGCGGCGGATATAAATAACGATGGCAAGGTGGATTTGATTACGGCCAATTATGGGGCCAATACTCTTACGATCCTGACCAACAACGGGAGCGGCGGGTTTGTGCTGTCATCTTCACCCACAGTGGGCAATGCGCAAGTCGCGGTCATTTCGGCAGATATGAATGGGGATGGTAAACCGGATTTGATCAGTGCCGACTCCAACTTTCGGCGGCTAATGATCCTGACGAACAATGGAAGCGGTGTTTTTACACTGCAGGAGCAGCCCAGTTTGAATGGCGCGATTCCGGTTGCCGTGGCTGCGGCGGATGTCAACAGCGACGGGCGGATGGACCTCATCACTGTGAATTCTGACACTGGCCGGTTCACGGTTCTCACCAATGGCCCAGGGCAATTCGGTAATTTTGAAATTACAGGCAATCCGCCGGCGGGGCTTTCGCCGACTTCGCTCGTGGCCGCCGACATCAATGGCGATGGCAAGCCTGATTTAATCAGCACGAGCTATCAGGACAATCTCCTGTCCATCGTGACCAACGACGGATACGGGGGCTTCGTTCTCTCTTCCTCACCTGCGGTGGGTAGCGGACCTCGAGCCGTGGTGGCTGCGGATCTGAATTCTGATGGCTCGCTGGACCTGATCAGCGCGAACGCCCTGGCCAACACGCTGACTTTGTTGACAAACAACGGGCATGGTATTTTCA
>JAQGOU010000414.1 GCA_028293445.1 Verrucomicrobiales bacterium
GGTTTTTGAACAGGAAAAGTTTTACAAAGCTCACTGCACGCATTGCGGTGGCCACCTCGAATTTCCGGCGAGCGGAATGGGGCAGGTAATCGCTTGTCCGCTCTGCCAGGGAGCGACCGTGCTTCGTCCCTTTGGACAAACGCCCGTGGAAACAATTTCGCATCGCAGAGAGATGGCTCATCTGACGGAAGCCTCGTCGCATATGCGGCAGGCCAGTCAGATGGATGAACGCGTTGCCGAAGAAATGTCTGACGCGGTTAGAAACCCCGTTGGCTCGACCTACGTCGAAGATTTCAAAGTGCGATCGATTGAGAATGAGAATGTGATCGCTCTCCTTCAAACCCCGCGGACCGCGCGCCAGGTAATCATTGCCTCAATCCTGCTCGCCCCGCCCAAGGCATTGGAACGCTGAGTTCTCTTGCGCCGTTTATTCCGATTTCGGCTTTGGTTCAGAGAGGCATCTCATTACATCCGCGTGGGCGAGAATGACGTCCGGTGTGCGTTGTAAGGCGTCGAAATAACTTCGTTCAAACCCATCACCTTCTTCAGATGCTTTTAAGAGCATGCTCGTGCGCTTCATCAGTTCACGTGTTTCCCCAGCCATGAGAGGCTCCTTCGAGTCCAAAGTTTCGTCGATTAATACCACCAGTTCTGAAATCGGGTGCAACCACGCAAACCATGGATCGCTGATCAGCAGTTGAAGGAAACGATTCGGCGACTCCAGTTTACCAAAGGTTTGTTCGTAGATAATTCGCTCGGATTCAATCAGCGTTTTATGCAGAGCAGCGAGATTGTCCCGCAGAAGTTTTAAACGCTGGCGATCTCTGTCATTCGCGGACGTCATATGTTCATATTCGCCCAAAGCGCGAATTTGTGCATCTCAAACTTAAGGGGAACTTACGATGCATTTTTCCCTTCGCTCCCTTACAGTTCCGACTAAAGCTTATGAATTCTGACCGAGGACCTTTCGATTTTAAAGAACGTGCACGGCTGGCAGTCTTGCAGGACGGTTTCGTTCCAGACTTTCCGGCGGACGTGCTCTCGGAGATCGCGATTCAGAAAGCTACGCCCAATGAAAGTGCCCCTTCCGTTCGGGACCTGACCGCATTGCTTTGGTCGTCCATCGATAACACGGAATCCAAGGACCTCGACCAGGTGGAGTTCGCCGAAGCACTGCCCACTGGCTGTATTCGCGTTTTAATTGGGATCGCCGATGTGGACGCTCGTGTGGTGCATGGGTCAGCCATTGACCAATTTGCTCGTCGCAACGCGACTTCCGTTTACACCGGTGCAATGACCTTTCCGATGTTGCCCGCCGAATTGTCTAATCAACTCAGTTCTTTAAACGCCAATGAAGAGCGACTGGCGCTCGTTGCTGAGTTGACGATCGGTGCGGGTGGCGAGGTCGTATCAAACCTCGTCTATCGCGCGAGAATTAAGAACGCCGCCAAGCTGAGTTACGACGAGGTTGGCGACTGGCTCGACGGAAAAACATCCGTGCCGGATAAAGTCAAAAACGTTGCGGGACTCACCGAACAACTGCGCCTGCAAAAAACGGCGGCAGATCGTCTCATGTTGTTACGCCAGCGCAATGGCACCCTCACGTTTGGTGGCGTCGAGGTAACGCCTGTCATTCGTGATAATGAAGTGAAAGCATTCAGTTCGGTGCAGCCGAATGCGGCCCGGAAGATCATTGAGTGTTTCATGGTTTCAGCGAATGTCGCGATGGCCGGATTTCTTCGGGGAAAGAAAATTCCCTGTATTCGTCGCGTGGTGAGGACACCCAAGCGTTGGGATCGTATTCGGGAGGTGGCGCAACAATTGGGGACTACTTTGCCGGAACTGCCTGACTCACGAAGTCTCAGCGATTTCCTGCGGACACGCAAAGATGCGGATCCGCTCCATTTTCCTGATTTGTCGCTGACGATCGTGAAGCTGCTTGGTCCAGGCGAATACATTGTTGAACACGTTGGAGATGAGCGTGAGGGACACTTTGGTCTCGCGGTTCATGACTACACCCATTCCACAGCTCCGAATCGGCGTTACGCGGATCTGATTGTGCAACGACTCATCAAAGGTGCGTTGGCCGGAACAGACGCCTGTTACACCGAAATTGAATTGTCTGAGATTGCAGCACATTGCTCTGAACGCGAAAATGCCGCGCGCCATGTTGAACGAGTCATGCGGAAGGTCGCCGCTGCGGCCATGCTCTCGGATGAGATCGGCCGCACCTTCGACGGAATCATCACCGGGATGTCGCAGAAGGGAACGTTCGTTCGATTACTAAAGGCGCCTGCTGAAGGCAGAATTGTTCGTGGCGAGCGTGGATTGGATGTCGGTGATAAAGTCCGAGTGCGTTTGATTTCTGTGCGAATCAACGAAGGGTTTATCGATTTTGAAGCGATTTAGAACTGGACGAAATCGGGGGGTGTTGACCTTTTGATGTTTTTTTGAGAGAAACAACCGAACTTATATGAATTCAATAACAGCTAAACTTTTAACTATTGCTCTATCACTCGGTGTGTTCTCCGCAGTTGCCGCCGAAAAAATCGACGCCAGCAAATTGCCGCCTGCTTCCGATAAAAAGGGCGTGACCTATGCGAAGGACATTAAGCCACTCATGGAAACGTCCTGTTTCAAATGCCACAGCTCCAAATCCGAAAAGGTGAAAGGCAAGTTGAAGCTCGATACCTTGGAAGATGCTTTGAAAGGTGGAGAGAACGGCAAAGATATCATCGCGGGCGATAGCGCTGGCAGTCCGCTTGTCGCCATGGTTGCTCATTTGGGTGACGAAGATGAATTCATGCCCCCACCGAAGAACAAAGCTGGAATCAAGCAACTGACCAAAGATGAAGTCGGTTTGATCCGTGCTTGGATCGATCAGGGCGCAAAATAACCGGTAGTTACTTTACGAAAGCGACGGCTCATGGCCGTCGCTTTTTTTTGTAGTGATCTGGAATCAATTTCAGAAGTTCTGATCAGGGACTTTGGCCGGGAACGATCCAGCGATTTTATTGTGGGCAGTTCTTAGTTCGCTCAGTAGTTCGGGCTTTGTGTCGGCAAGGTTCTTTTGTTCGTAAGGATCGTCTTTCAGATTGAACAGCATCTCGTCTTTCCCGACGCGTAGATATTTCCACGAACCACGGCGTAACGCGTCGGCAGCCTGCGTCCGCCAAAAGAGGTCGCGTTGTTTCGGGGCGCGCTGTTTCAAAAGCAACGGCAGAATGCTGTTACCGTCCAGCGGGAGTCCCTTCGTTTTGGCACCCGTCAATTCGCAGAAGGTCGGGAAGAAATCGAGCGCAGTGATCGGCTCCTGAATCGTTTGACCGGCTTTTATTTTTCCGGGCCATTGGGCCAGGCAAGGCACGTGAATTCCCCCTTCAAACAACTGATTCTTCTGTCCGCGAAATGGTTTGTTGCTGCCGCCGTAATGCGGGTCCGCTCCATTATCGCAGGCGAAAATCACTAGCGTATCCTTTTCCAGTTTCATGCGATGGAGGGTTTCCAGAACACGTCCGATACCGTCGTCCATCGCAACCACCATCCCCGCGAATTCACGACGATCCTTATCGGCAATCTGCGAAAGGCGTTCGCGATCTTTCTCTTTCGCCTGAAGAACATTGGTCGGCTTGTGGGTCTTCTCGTTCCACCCTTTGCCGTAATGCGGCGACGTGTAGGCCAGATAAAGGAAAAAGGGTTTGGCCGATTTTTGGCCTTCCAGAAAATGCACGGCCTCGCTGCTGATCAAATCGGTCGAGTAACCCTGTTCCTCAATCAGTGTGCCGTTGCGGGCCCAGTCCGGTTTGTCGCCATACTTCAGCGAGAAATAGTCGATGCATCCGCCGGTCGTGCCGTAGGAGTAATCGAAGCCATGCTCGTTCGGGAAGAACGCAGGCGAACCATGTCCCAAATGCCACTTGCCAAGTAACGCGGTGCGATAGCCTTTCTTCTGCAAAACCTGGGACATGGTTGTTTCATTGGTGTGAATCCCAACGGTGTCATCACGTTTGTCGAGAAACATCAATGCGTGCCTCAGATCGTCTTGTGCGCGATTGGGAAAACGTCCGGTCAACAAGGCAAATCGTGACGGGGTGCAAACGGGGGCCGCGACGTAAAATGAGTCGAACTTGATCCCGTTCTTCGCGATTGAATCGATGTGTGGGGTGGGGATTTCACTGCCATAACAACCGATGTCATTCATCCCCTGATCATCAGAGAAAATGAAAAGAATATTTGGGGCTTTCGTCGCGCCGGCAGGGGTCGCAAACAGACCGGCCCACAACGCCGTGAATAAAAAGAAGTAGCTACGCAAGGTCATGAGGTAGCGAGTATAGGTGAACGGCCGTGTGGCTCACCTCTTTTTTATGAAGCCGATAGCCGTGGAGTTTTCGGCGGGAAAGGGAAGCCGGCCCGGAATATTCAACACGCATTGCTGGTGTTCACCGTGGCAATGGCGATAAACGATCCATTTTCCGCTCGCATCACGCTTTTCGAGCTGTCTAAAGTCCACGCCATGCGTCGTTTGATTCAAATTCCCGTTCTTCTTCTGGTTTCGCTACTTTCATCGTCCGCAGGTGAAGTGATTGAGCTCGGTTCGCGGCGGGAACTCTTCGTCGATAAATTTCTCATCGAGAAGATGGAAAGCGCTCAGTTGAAGATGCACGAACCGCACCGGGAAGAACCCGCGCTCAAATTCGATGCCCCGTGGGAAGGTGGTTGGTCCTGTTACGTAACGGTAATGAAAGACGGCGATATTTTCCGGATGATTTATCGCGGTTTGCCGATCGCAACGAAAGATGGAACACCAAACGAATCAGTTTGCTATGCCGAGTCGAAGGATGGAATTGCCTGGACCAAACCCAATCTCGGGTTGTTTGAAGTATTCGGCACCCGTTCAAATAACGTCGTCTGGACGAACGTGCCTTACTCTCACAACTTCAGTACGTTTCTCGATGAGCGCCCGGGCGTTCCCAAGGATGAAAAATTCAAGGCACTCGCTGGTTACACGAAAAGCGGTTTACACGCCTTCAAGTCACCGGACTCAATTCATTGGAGCGAAATACAATCTGGCCCCGTGATTACCAAGGGCGCCTTTGATTCACAGAACGTCGCGTTCTGGTCAGTAGCAGAGCAGCAATACATTTGTTATTTCCGCATCTTCAAACAAATTGGAAAGAAAGGATGCCGCTGGGTTTCCCGCACCACGAGCAAAGACTTTTTGAACTGGAGCGAACCGGTCGAAATGGAATTCGGCGACGCGCCACCGGAAGAACTTTATACGAATGGAACGCATCCTTATTTCCGTGCTCCGCATATTTACATCGCACTCGCGAAACGGTTCTTTCCAGGCAAGGTAGCGCTTTCGGATGAACAAGCGAAAGAACTGGTGGATCACCCGGGCTATCGCAAAGCGTCCAGCGATTCCATCTTCATGACTACGCGCGGGGGGAATCATTACGAACGGACGTTTCTCGATGCCTTTATCCGACCGGGACCGACCGCGCATGATTGGATCGCCCGCGACAACACGCCCGCCCTGGGGGTGGTGCCGGCAAATGAACGTGAGATGTCCATCTACCGCGTCTCCCATTACGCACAGCCCTCGGTTCATTTGGCGCGCTACACGTTGCGGACCGATGGTTTCATTTCGATCAACGCACCGTATCGCGGCGGAGAAGTTGTGACAAAGCCATTTACTTTTACCGGCAATAAATTGGAAATGAACTTCGCCACGAGCGCCGGCGGCGGCGTGCAGGTTGAAATCCAGGATGGAAAGGGTCAGCCGCTTCCCGGTTTTGCCTTGAGTGATTGTCACGAAATGATCGGGGATGACATCTCACGTATCATCGCTTGGACCAAAGGTTCGGACGTCAGTAGTCTTGCCGGAAAGACCGTGAAGCTTCGTGTCACGATGAAAGACGCCGATCTATACTCTCTGCGTTTTTTCTAGAATCCAGAAACACGCAGAATCCACGGGGTTAGAATCAGCGTTGCGCCGACCCGTTATGGCCTTAGGTTCATATCAGGAGTTGAAGCGCGGAACATCGTAAAACTCATGTCGGCTTCGCTCCGGATAGGAGGATCCCATGGAAACGATGGAGCAAAGTCGTACGCTGGAACGTACCCGCAACCGGACCAGTCGGGCGAAACCGGTTACCCCTCAAGTAACGCGTCTTCGGGATAAAATTGTTAACAGCTACCTCGTCGGCGAACCGAGCAGTGGCACCTGGGTCATCGTGGATGCGGGAATGACTACTGGTCACGCCAAAAAGATTTTCTCAGCCGCTGCGGAACGCTTTGGACCCGAGGCCGTCCCGTCGGCGATTCTGCTCACACACGGGCATTTTGATCACGTTGCTGCGCTGACGCCTCTATTGGAACGATGGAACGTGCCGGTGTATGCTCATGAACTGGAATTGCCCTACCTCACGGGGCTTTCTGATTATCCACCACCGGATCCCACGGTCGGCGGTGGATTGTTTGCCCGGTTGTCTCCGCTTTTTTCTCGAAGGGGGATAAACCTCGTCGGGTTGGTTCATCCCTTGCCTGATGATGCGCTCGTCCCGGGACTTCCGGGTTGGCAATGGATTCATACGCCGGGCCACACGCCTGGGCACGTGTCGTTCCTTCGCGAAAGAGATCGACTCTTAATCGCGGGTGACGCATTCGTCACCGTTAAAAACGAATCGGTGATGTCCGTCTTGTTGCAGAAAGAAGAAGTGAGTCGTCCGCCTGCTTATTTCACCACGGACTGGCAGGACGCGCGTCGCTCCGTTGAAATTCTTGCGGCGCTGGAACCCGAAATCG
>JAQGOU010000433.1 GCA_028293445.1 Verrucomicrobiales bacterium
TATTACCATTCCGCAATTGGGGGAAAGCTTTCAACCCGCAGGAACTGTGAACTGTGCTAAATGCGGCACACCAACGGGCGCTTTGGGAAATCCACGCTCGTCCGATTTCCAGGCGTGGGGAGCAGTAAAAAAGACGCGGCAAGAAGTTTGTGCTGCCAACTAAGTCCAAAGACTCAATACCAAAGACCATTTCCCTTATTTCTCCAAACGACAAAGCAATAAAATAGAAACCCGACTAAAGTTATGATGACTCAACACACCTACCGGTGGGGAATGCGCGCGATTGTATTATCGTTCGTTTGGTTCCTCTCAACACTAACAACAAATGCAGCGCCATATGCCTGTGATTTGACCAACAACGCCGGCGTAATTTCGTTTCGTTTGAACGAAGATGCCCAGAATGTGAAAATCATTACCGCTACATCCACCAATGACCTCGGAGCTTTGCCTAAAGGGGTGACGACGACTGCCAACCTTGGCATTGTCGGGGTGTACAAAGTTGCCGTTACGAGATCAGCCGCCGCGGGCTACGCCTTGTCCAGCAATGATTCCGCTACAAATAGTAACGGCGTCTTTGTGAACAGGTTTTTCTTTCCGCGCGGCGTTGTTGTTAATAAAAACCCCGCCACTCCCTCCTTTGGTCGCATCTACGTTGCCAACGCCAAGGCTGGAACCACTACCACCAGCGGCAACGCGCGGCTTACAGATGATGGTATCTTTGCGCTGAATTCCGATGATACGGTTGCCCTCGATACTGAAACATCCCCAAAAAACGCTGGCATTACCTTTGATAGTGCTTCTACAGACTCCGCCAGTCCGGCACGCCTGACTATCGGCAAGGATGACAATCAACTTTATATGTCCGATTTTTCGGACCCTCATGGCGGGCTTTGGACTTCTGATTTGGATCTTAATACAGGAATCAATGTGCTGGCTCAAATTGGTGACACCTTGGGCGCAAATCACGGGAGCATTTACGCCGCCGCAGTTGAGGGATCCCTCGCCAATGGAAATCTGAAAGTCTTCACCGTGGACGAAGATCTTCCTACCGTTAAAAGCTCGTGGCGTTACGATGTAAACGCTGGTCCACTTCCCTTTGCCGGCGGCAGTAATTCTTTGGGTCAGACTTTGGTCAATTCCACCGTTGACCTGGTGAAAGGCGGAGCGAATGGTTACCTTTACGTCTCCCAAAACCGATCGGCCGGAGCCGACCCCGGTGTTCGTGTGTTTGACGCTAACGGAAACTCGATCACCAACTCCTTGACAACAACTCGCCAACTCCTCGGTAATCCTACCGCTGCTGATATCCTGAGGAATGTTACCGCTTTGGATTTGTCTCCTGATGGCAAGACGCTCGCAGTTCTTCAAGGGGTTAGCTTCGGACGCATTCTGTTTGTTCCCCTGACTAACGGAATCCTTGATCTGGTTAATACCAACAGTCTTCAACTTGGGGTGTTCTCCGACTCAGTTCGGGACATTACCTATGATGCAGCTGGCAATATTTACATTGTCTATAACATTGCTGAGTGGCTGCGAATCTACTCCCGTGGTGGCCCTACGCTTATAACCACAGGATCTGACGGCACTATTCAAAACGGAATCCCGGCAACCCTGGTGACGGTTACGGCGACAGTTGCGACCGCCCTGGAAGGTTCTGCCACGAACGGCATTTTCACATTCTCCCGGAGCGATGCGACCAGTGCTCTTACCGTGAACTACACGATGTCCGGCACAGCCAACAACGGTGTTGATTATGTCACGGTGGCAACAAACGTCACGTTCGGCGTTGGACAGACCAATGCGACCGTAACTGTTACTCCAATCAATAACGGCATTGCCGAGTTCACAAGAACTGCTACTCTTACCATTACAAGTTCCGGCGCCTATGCTGCTGGTGTCCCCAATTCGGCGACTGTCTCGATTCTCGATGACGAATCTCCGGTGCTCTCCATGGTTCCCGTGCAAACGGCCATGCTGGAAGGCTATTCCGCCTCCAAAGCCTCATTCCAGTTGATCCGCAAGGGGCAGTTAACCCCTTTGCTGAATGCCAACATTTCCTACACTGGATCGGGATTGAGAGGAACCCACTTCACCGCCCCGGCCACCGTTACTATGGCTGTTAACGTGGTCACCAACACTTTGACGATTACCCCGATTGATGACACGATCTATTCAGGCGACAAACGCACGCTCGTGCAGCTGAGCGCTGGCACCGGTTACACGGTTGACGTCAATAATGCCGGAGTCATTTCGATCGTGGAAGATGATCTACCGGTCAGCACCAATCTGTTTTCAGATAACTTCAATACTCCGAGCAGCGATACCTCTGCGACCTGGAATATCTTTAGTTTGGATAGTTTCAATGATTCACATGTGACTTTTGGATATAATTATACAAATGTTTTTGTGCCCACTCTGCAAGGTGCTGCCGATACTCTGGCCCTGAAGCTTCAATGCTCCACAAACACTGCGATAACAAACGATTCTTATGCTATCAGCATATCTCCGCAAAGCCTAGACCTCGGTACGAACGATTATCGCATGTCCTTCAAGATGTGGATCAACTACAACGGACCGATGTTCGATGGTGGTCCCGGATCCACATATCATATGGATGCTGGCGTTGGCACAACAGGTGATCACCTGAATTCGCCAGCGGGGGACGGCGTTTCCTTTAGCGTCGACGGGGACGGCGGGGCAGACAATACCTTCGGTGATTTGGCCGCCCGCTCGGGAGGTTCTCTCCAGCCATTCGATTCTGGTGTTTACGCCGCTGGGACTGACGCGAACGTCAGAATGACGACCAATCCCTTTTATTCACTTTGGGGCGGTCTGACAGCTCCCGCCGCCCAGTTGGCGGCATTTCCGAGCCAAAGCGGAACCCAGCAGCCCGGTAACATGGGTATGTCCTGGCATACCGTCACGGTTAGCAAAACAGGCGGTATCGTGACGTGGCATATCGACGGTGTCCTCATCGCCACTATCAGCGACGCAGCTCTTGCGGGGAACATCTTCCTGGGCTACCACGACTCCTTCAAAGGCCCATCCCCGGTTGGCGCAATGAGTTTCGCCCTTGTGGATAATCTCAAGGTTCAGGGTTACGTAGCGGTCCCGCCGGCAACGCCGAACATCTTTAATGTCCAAAAGGGTACTACAAATATCGTGATTAACTTCACCGATACAATGTCGAATTCGCCGGATAGCTTCACCCTGGTCGGTTCAACGACTCTGTCCACCAGCGGTGCGTCATACACATCCGTCGCAAACGCAGTTATCACGGGAACGAATGGCGTATTCCAAGCCACTGCTCCTATGGTCAATACTGCGCAATTCTTCCGCATTCAGCGCTAGAATTGCTTAAGTTCTCACAAGAGGCATCCGCGAAAGCGGATGCCTCTTTTTTATTGGAACAAGCTTTAAAGGTTTTACACCGCTCCCACACCCGGGGGTTGAATGCCCTCTACTTTGGGGTGAGTCACAATCAACGTCGTGGAAGAAAGATTCGAAGTTGTGCAATGCAACCCAGCTACAGCTAAGCGAACTCTTGATTGTTGCTCGAAGAAATAAGAAGACAGGATCCGTCCGCGTGAAGCTATGATACGATTCGAAGATCGTTAAACTCTCAAACGATTATTTGATCCCATTCGTCGCGACCAATGCGGTTGTCGGATGGACCTTAAGAGAAGGCGGCATGGGAGGCAGCGGTGGAAGTCTATTAACGAGATCACGCCAGGCGCGGCGCTCATTTGGAGTCATCGATTCCCATCGCTCGGCATTCTTCATGAACTCAGCGCGTTCATCACTGCTCATGGCGGCGAACTTCGTAAAGGAATCGATACACCTTTGCCGCATCGCCGACGGCAGTGTCTCGTATTTCTCCAACGCTTTGGCCATTTGCTCCCGTTCGACAGCGGGAATGCTGCCCAGGATCTTTTTCTTCTGGTCATCATTCAGCTCAAAAAACTGGCGAAACTGCTCCGACATGAGTTGACGTTTCTGCTCAGGCAAACTGCGCCACGCCGTTAGCTCCTGCCTGAGTTTCTCACGTTCTTCGAGAGTAAGTTTCGCACGTAGATCGGAAGGAGTGGTTTCCCATGCCAGAACGCGCTGGATCAACGCCTCATTTTCCAGAAATTCCTTTTGCAGCGGCAGCGGCACCTCGTCCCAACGACGCAACCGCTCCTCGACCATGGCCCGTTTCTCCAGAGGGATCGCCGCCAGCTCCGTGATCCGCTCCAGGCGAGGCATTTTCATCAGGCGCGTGACATTCCATCGTAATTCCGTGTGACGCAACCGCAACTCCCGCTCCTCGTTCGACATGCTTTGGTATTCGGCAATTTTTGCCAACAGCAACCGCTTCTGTTCCGGTGTTTTGGTCGCCAGGGCACGATCCCTCTGCACGGGGTCCATCGCGAGAAGTTCTTTGAAGTAATCCACCGGCGGAATCGGGTGGAGCATAATGATCCGTGTGGTTCCGTTCGCGTTGGTTTGCGTCTGTGTTTGGGGGAAAGCTCTGCCGGCCAGCAAAATGCCGGCACAAGCCACAGTGCAAGCCTTGAAATGTAAACGCATGTTATTTCAATGCTGCCAGTAATTCTTCATCCGCTGGGGATTGCACGCGACTCATGCGATTGATGGCTTCGAAATCAGGAAGCCATTCCATTTTGGAGTTCGTCGCCGACACGACATGCCCAAGGTTTTGAGCCATCTCAAAACGTTGGGAAAGTTGATGTTGATAAGAAATCAACAGCGCCACGCAAGCAACGGAGCCAGCGATGGCGGACCGGAAAACCCATTTGAAACCGGCCCGCCATGCTGTCCACCCCCGTTTTTGCACACGGGAAATTCTCTTTTCGTCCAATTCAATTGCTTGCAGGACTTGTGCCGTAAAATTGGATGAGACCGGCGCGTCCGGCAATTGATCCAGGCACTCCGTCAAAGCCGTCTCTTCCGTCCAATCGATTTCGGCCTCGGGATGCGCCGCCAGAAACGCGTTCAGCTCTGCCTCCTCCTGAGGGGTCAACTTGCGTTGCCAGCTTCGCTCTTTTAAGTTCTGGTAAACCGATGATTCCATCTTTCTCTTTCTAAAACCGTGTTTGCGGAAAAGTTGCGCCTATTCGTCGTTTTTTTTCCACGCTCCGGTTTGTAAATAAGGTTTGAGTTTCTGCTTCAAAGTCTCACGTCCGCGGTGAATCAACGATTTGGTCGCGGACAGCGACGTTCCCAGGATCTTTGCGATGTCCTCGTATGAAATATCCTCCTGCCGACACATCAAAACTGCCGTCCGTTGGTTTTCTGGCAATTCATTGATCGCCTGAAGGATTTTCTCCTCAAGTTCGCCGTGCAAAACGGTTTCGTTGGGCGAAAAGGTCTTAACATCTTCATATTGTCGCGCCGGGGCATCTTCGGTTTCCGGTTGGGCATCAAGGGAATCCGCAGGATGACGCGAGCGACGGCGGATTTCGTTCAGGCACAGATTGCGGGCAATCGTGAAGAGCCAAGTGGAGAATTTTGCGCTTACCTCGTAACGGGCCGCCGATTTGTAAACCTGCACAAAAACATTCTGCGCCAGGTCTTCGGCCTCAGTGAAATCGCGCAAGGTGCGATAAATGACATTAATGACGGGCTGTTTGTATTTCTCCACCAATTCCTCAAATGCAGGAATATCTCCGTGTTTAACACGGAGCATCAGCGCTGCATCAGGATCCATAGGTTCAGCCATTGGGCGAATTACGGTATGTGAAAACCGTTGTTTGTGCAAAGTTGCGAATTCTTTTCGCTTCACACTGACAAAGAGACAATATATCCCCTCCCCACTCACGATGAAATTGCAAAAACATCACTCGCCTGCTGGGCCAGCCAAGAAAAATGCCCACTTGGGCTAGAAGTAGGCATTTGCATTTTGCGGAGGCGTTGACTTTTCCCTGCCGGGCGTAATGTCTGGTCCACATTCGACTCGGCGCTCTGGTCAGAGTTATTCACTTCGGACATCGGATGAGGATAACCTTAAAGTTCCCAAAGAAAAACCCCTCCTCAGGTTCAC
>JAQGOU010000440.1 GCA_028293445.1 Verrucomicrobiales bacterium
TGAATATACGGATGCCCTTTCGTGTCCCTTACGTTCAAATCGCATGACAACATATCTCTTTAAGCATCGCCCTTTTGCCGTTACCTCGATGGTCCTGTTGATCACCTGCCTTTGTGTAACGGGCGAAGAAGGCGTGCGCGGTTCGCAAACGATCGGCAAGAATTATGATGTCATCGTTGCCGGCGCGGGGACGGGCGGCATCGCGGCCGCGTTGCAGGCCAGCCGCCTCGGCGCGAGCGTTTTGCTCGTCGAATCAACCGATTGGATTGGAGGGCAAATGGCTGCGGCCGGTGTCACCAGCATGGACGAGGGTTACCCGCCTCGCTCCCATGTGCGCGAGCGCGGTGTCTATGGAGAATTTACGATGCGAGCCCGCGCCTATTACCGCGCGTTAGGCAAATCAGTCGATACGATGGCGGTCAGTGAAGATCATTTCGCCGTTGAACCCGACGTCGCTCAACGAATCCTGCAAGAGATGATTCGCGACACCCGTCGTGAGATAACGCCATCCGAAAAGCCCGCCGTTCTCGATCTCCTCCTTTGCTCCGAAGTCACGGACGTGCACCGCCAGGGCAACAGAGTAACAGGTGTTTCGCTCACGATTTCTTCGGGCCGGAAAAAAGAACGCGCTGAGGTTGGATGCAAAGTGTTGATCGATGCCACCGAATATGGCGACGTCATTCCGAAGGCCGGGGCCGCCTATCGACTCGGCTCATGGCGAAGCGATGCTGCGCGCGACACGAATACGCCGCCACCGGTTCAACCCATGACGTGGACCGCGCCGATCCAGTTGTATCCCAAAGGAGTGCCGCCCGCTCTTGTGATGAATCAACCACCGCCGCATTACGATGAGAAAGAAATTCGTCGTTATCTCGGCCCCGGCAATCCCAACGCCTGGACCTGGAAACGATTCGTACAATATCGCGGGATGCCCGATTCGACCAGTCCAACGGACGCCCGCAATGGCACCGGATCTGTCGCGACTCGCACCCATATTAATTTTTCACCGAACGACCAGGATTGTAACGCCCTGGACGTTGAAGTCCCTGAGCTGCGTGAACAGGTGGAATATTTAGCTCAAGTGCGCACGCTGGGCGTGATCTACTATTTCCAGCACGTCATGGGCGTGACGAATTGGAGCGTGATGAATGATGTCGGCTACGATTCTTCCTATCATCGTGCGCACGTCGAAACTCTTATTGGCAAACACCCGGACCTGAAGCCATTTGCGTCGCTGCTCCAACAGTTCGCGGTCATGCCTTACGTACGGGAGAGTCGTCGCATTCAAGGTGTTTATACTCTTAAAGCGCGGGACATTCGCCGAAAGGCACCCGAACAACCCGCCAAATTTTCGACCGCACTGGCCATCGCTGACTATCCCGTCGATGTGCATGGAGCGGCCGACGTGCCGGGGGTGGTTGAAACCGACCTCGATCGCACTGAGGATATACCGCGCAAATGGATTCAATTTGGCTATGGACCGTTTCAGATTCCTTTCGAGACCTTCATTCCGCAGGAGGTGGATGGTTTTCTCCCGGCGGAAAAAAACCTGTCCCAATCACGCATTGTCAACGGCGCCACACGCCTTCAACCGAGCACGATGTTGACGGGACAAGCTGCCGGGGCGATCGCGGGAATAAGTATGAGAATGCAGGTCCAACCGCGCGCGGTTCCGCCCCTGGCCGTGCAAAGTGCATTGCTGGATGCGGGCAGTACCTTGTCCTTGTCTTATTTCGATGATCTGCCGCACGGCACGGAACTCTGGAAGTGCGTTCAATTGGCGACTCTTTACCAAATTATTTCCTATCCAGAACCAAAGTTTCTTCCAGGCGAACCCGTGACCGGTGACGAGGTCAGTGAAGCGAAGAAGCGCCTCGCAGAAATCAAGCTCCCTGGAATCCACCTCCAGTCGCCGATCTCCCTTCCCAAAAATCTTTCATGGAAGACGCGGGAAGAGTTGGCTCGCGCCGTCGCCGCCGCGTTGCTCAGAGCTTTGCCGGGTAGTTCAACGCCGTAGACCGGAAATTCTCCCCCGCGTGCGGGGGAAGAATTTCCCCGCAGGGAAGAAGCGCCCCCCGCGCGTGCAGAACTTTTCCTCGCGTCCGAAATGGATCCCCGCCCTGCGGCCGGATTTCCCTGGAAAATGTTTGCGGACGCAGGTCGTAGAGTTTCCGCCTGAGGGGAAAAGCTACTTCCGCGAGAGGTCCGCGTCTTTTTCCCTGCCGATACCAAATCTAGTCAGACTGGCCAAACATCTCTACAGTCTCGCCCCATGGACTGGAAACAACTATTGGACGCGGAAGAGATTCCCAGCATATCAAAGTACCTTTTAGTGGATGAAGCTGCGATCGCCCGCCGCGAAGCGCGCCTCACCAAAGCCGATTTTGAATCCCTGTTGGCAAAAGTCTTTGTGCCGGCAATTGAGGAATTCCTGGCCGAAGTGAACAAGAGAGGTTGCGATTGTGCCATGCATAACGCCCCTTCAGTGACATCCATCACAGTGCAATATCCGCCCAAGCAGAAAGTCGCCGTGCGCTTCACCGTCGGGCCAAAAGGCATTTCCTGTAGCGTCCTGTCCGAGGTCCTGAGTGGCACATGGCGCACCGACACGAACGCCGGAAAAATCACCCGTCCAGAGGTTCTAAACATGCTCGCGACCTTCAATCTCTGCCGTGTGAGGAAATAACAGATCTGCGCGCGGTTTAAAGAGGAGCCGCAGGGAGTTTTGATTTGTGTAAATACTGAGGACTGCCCCGAATGGCGCTTAGATAAGACCTATCTTCGATGCTTCTCACGATACATTTCCTCGTAAATACGAGGTTTCGCTTCCTTAACTAAGTGCCATTCAGGACTGCCCCCTTTTCGATTTGTGTAATATTATGGACTGACCCAAGGACCCCTTTGCGTCGTCGTCGTGTGACCATTACCAAGTTCCACAGAAGTCGAAGACGTTTGGCCTAAGGACCCACCTTTCAGGTTCTCTCTGCTGTTGGATACGTGCGACCAGCAAGGCGCGACAAACGGCATCGGCGTGACCGTGTCCAGGAATGGAAAAGTTCTCCCCATTCTCGATTGCCTGGATTAATCCGTCGTAACTGAAAATGGGTTCGCCATATTCATTTGGTTCGGTGTGCCAGGGGAATTCTGAACTCTTTTTTCGTAAGACAGTCACACATGAAGTGGGGCGACATACTACTAGTGCCGGTTCTGCCGGGTAAGGTTCTTCCAGATGCTGCCGCAAAATCACATCGGCCCACCGAGTCTTATCTTCAGCTTTACTGATATATTTCCACGGATGACTATTCAGCAACAGGGTCCAGAGAGCATCGAAGTGCCGATTGTCTGTGGTGATGTGGTTGGCCGCCCACCACTCTTTTTTTTCGTCTCCATTCATCCAAAAGCTGCCAGTGCCGTTTGAGTCGACTCCTTTTCTCCAGCCTAATAGGGACGTCGCGACTGTCTCGTTAAATGCTCGATTTTCTTCCAATGATATGTATGGCACTGGATAAACGGCGACTTCCAAAGGTAGATCAATCGATGGCGCTTGCCGTGGCTTGATTTCGTTTCCTTGTTGCAAACAATAGGCTCGAATGGCTTCCGCTGCCTGCCGATATGCCAAGACTTCTTGCCACCGGTTCTCCCGCACTGTCGATTTGCGTGGAGGTACGGTTGGAATGTCATAGCAACCGATGTGAGCGATTTGATAGCGAACCCACTCATCGTCAGTCCAGGGTGCGGAAGCGGCAAAGTTGATCAGGTATTTATGAATCTCTGGTCTGGCCAAAGGAAGAACGTGATGCACCGTCGAAAAATCGATGACTCGGTGATTCAGGAGCAAAGAGGCAAGCCCGCTTTCACTATAGAAGCTAGCTACCGAAGGGCTATCAAACAGATATTTTACGTGGGCAATCTTTCCGTCCGGAGTCGATAGGTTGGCCATATTTGGTTGCGGCAACGAGATGCTGAAATGTTCTTTGAGATCATTCAATTCAATTCTGACAGGGATCCATCATGATCATTGTTGCCTGAAACGATAAAACCGCTGTGAGAAATTTGACGCGTTGGTGTCGGTGAAAGTGATCTTACCGTTACAATCGGGCGTCGGTCGAGGGAATTGGTATTTTCTTCAATGGGTCGGTCCCCACCATTCGCACAAAAACGGGCTGAAAGCGGAGATCAACGTGGTTGATTTGGTGTAAAAAGTAAGGACTGACCCCCACGGATGAAACCTGATCCGGTTCGGCTACGTCTCTTGCGGCGATGATCAAAGTTGTTCGTTCGATTGCATTGTTGTTGCTCGCGCTCTTTCCCGTTCTCCAGGTCGGGGCAGCCGATTCGACGCCATTGCGCATCGTGTCGTTTAACATTCGATGCACCAACCCGCATGATGGAACGAATTCGTGGGAACTGCGCCGGCAAGTCTTCTTTGACGAGGTGAATCGCCTTGCGCCAGCGATCATTGGTTTTCAGGAAGTTCGCCCTGATCAATACCAGGATATCGTGGGACGGCTGAAGCGCGATTTCGACTTCGTCGGTGTGGCGCGTGACGACGGCAAAAACGAAGGGGAACGTGCGCTCGTTGCTTATGACAAGCGCCGGTTTAAAAAAATCAAGACGGGCAATTTCTGGTTTTCTGAAACTCCCGAGGTGCCGGGGAGCAAATCCTGGGATACCGCCATCACCCGCGTCTGCACGTGGGTCCGTCTCAAAGACAAGACCACTCGTCGCGAATTCCTTTTCGTCAACACGCACTTCGATCATAAGGGCGTTCTCGCGCGGGAAAACTCATCCCGGATGCTCGTAGAAAGATTGCCTGATCTGGCAAAGGGCAGGCCTATTATTTTGACGGGAGACTTCAATGTCCATGAAGATTCAGCCGCTTATACAAAGTTGATGAATCGCAAAGAGGGGGTAAAGCCGTGGCTGATGGATTCCTATCGGGAATTGCATCCGTCGCGTTCTGCCGAGGAAGCATCGTTTAACGGATTCAACGACGTCACGCGCGGTTCACGCATCGATTTCATCTTCCACACTCCTGATATTAAACCGGTGTCAGCGACCATTGAGCACGTCTTTCCACAAGGACGGTTCGCTTCTGACCATTACGCCATCACTGCGGTGCTCGAGTTTAAGGAATGAGAAAGAGAGGATAGGATTTTTTAAACCACGGAAGACGCAGAATACACGGAAGGGGCAAAGGAAGGATTCTCTTTTCCGTGTATTCGGCGTATTCTGTGGTTAACTTTTTCCCCCTTGCTCGCGCGCCCCGAATTCTGGCATGAAACCTGAAATTTCCTCGCCCGCCCACTTCCGATCTTAAGCCGCCCATTTTCGAGCTTTTGGCGTAAACCGCTCATCAACAACGAACGGCAGGAACCGCATCCGCGTATGAGACGACTTCCCCGTTCCGGAAAAACCGGTTCATGCGCAATTTCCATAAAATTCCGTTCCGGGGAACTCCCCCATACGCGCAAGGACCAACTTTCCGGAACGGGAAACTCCCCTCATACCATCGAGTGACAGTTCCGGACGCCGAAAAGTCACCTCATACGCGCAAGACACCACTCCGGGGAACCGGCAAGAGCCCTCATACGCGTAAGAGACACTTTTCCGTTCCGGCGAAGGGCGACTTACGCGTCCAACACCACTTCGCCGTCCCGAAAAGTTGCCCCATACGCGCAAGAGGCACCTCCGGACGACGGAAATTTGCTACTCGGGCGTAATGTGGGAGTTTTCCGGAACGGAAAATGGGTGTTGTACGGTAATGCGGGAGTTTCCCGGCGTCCGAAATCGCTCCTCGCGCGTATGCAGGAGTTTCCCGCGCCGGGAAATAGCTACTCGATGCAAAGGTGGGAGTTTCCCGCGAGGCAAAACTGGTCCTCGGGCGTAAGGCGGGAGTTTCCCGGCGCAGGAAATCGCTCTTTAAGATTATTGGGGAGTTTCCCGAAGGAACAGCCGAGGTGGCTCATCTGATTGGTCGCAGTCCAAAAAAATAATTTCCGAATAGATACACGGACGTCCGCCGCTGCCAAAAAGCGTCAGTCCTGAATGGCGCTTAGTTAAGAGACCTCTTCGATGTTTACGGCCAGAAGCCTTTGTCAGTCGCGGAGCGACGACCCGTCTTGTAGCCGTGGAATTATTCCACGGAAGAGAGTTCTTCGATGCGGCGGCGGAGGGGCTCGCCCTGAGATTTTCTGACCGGGCCTGAATCGTCGCGGCGTCGAGACGGCGGAACATTCCAGGCGTTCGAAAGGAGCGCGCCGTTTACGGCGTTTCAACATTCGACCGACGAGTGGGTTTGATCATTTGAAAGTCCTCGACCTTTTCACATGGAAGCGGCGTAAAGAGCCTGTTTGAAAAATCCGATGATTCGTAGCAGCCGAGGGAACGAGGCTCATATTTCTTCGGAAAACGACGCTGTAGGAGGCAAGAATGAGCCTCCTTACGTCGGCTCCTACCATTTTTCCCACAGGCTCTGAACGCCGCGCTCCTTCCATATCGGCCATTCCCATTCCTGGGCGGATTGATTTTCAGCGCCAATATTAATACGCCAAAAAGAATTCTATTTTTCTCTTGCACGTAAGCGTCGCAGAGCTAACATAGGCATCGTTCGAGGGCGGTGGATGGAAAGTCTCAAGATTGAGGCCGGAAATCCGGTGGGGTCGGATGAGATTAGAACCCTCATCCAATCGCGGGTCTGACAAACACTTTGATGTTTGTGGCCGACAGCGACAGCGCCTCACATCGGTTGTTCAAACTTTGAAACAGCGAACGGTTCGAGAACAAAAAAGAAAGTAAAACATATGAAACAAAAACAAATATTCACACTCAATGCGGCCATTAACTCGGCTCAATTGATCGTGGCTGGCATCACGGAGGTCGGTGCCGGCATCATCCTGCCATTCAATCCGCAGGCTGATATCAACACAGACCTGGTAAATGCCATCATGGCCCGCGGTGACCATGAACAAGCAAAACAAGTCAAGGTGGCCCGCCGCAACGCCTTGCACCAACAACTCGAGGAGGTCACGAAATTCATTCGCGCCACCCGCGACATCTTCAAGCTGAGCTGGGGCACTCAATTCTCAGAGCTGTTCACAGCGCTGGGTTTCAGCATGGGAACGCTGGAAATTCCCGATTCACTGGAGGACCTGATCGGCATGTTGCTGGCAATCAAAGCGCAGTTGACCGCTCACCCGACGCAAGAGGTCGGCACGCTGATCACGGCCGCCCGTGCGCAGACCTTGCTCGATGCGTTGACGGCAGCACAGGCGGCCATTGTCTCGCAGGAAGGTGAAATCGAGTCGAAGATCGTGATTCGCGACGAGAAGTTCGAAATCTTGAAAAAGCGCCTCAGCGGCGTTTATCAGGAGTTGCGCATGCAATTGGCGCCGCTGGATTCGCGCTGGATGAAGTTCGGCCTGAACATGCCGGGTGCGGATGAAACGCCGGATCAGGTGACTGGTCTCAAGGTGACGTTGATTGGACCGATGGCGGCAGCAACGAAGTGGGAGGCGGCGGTGCGCGCGGCTTATTACCGCGTGTATATCCGAGTGCTCGGTGTGGATGCGGAATATCGCGCAATCGGTTCGCCGGCGGATCTCGATTTCACGATCGAGAACCTGCCTGCGAATGCGACGGTCGATGTCGTCGTCACAGCCGTGAACAACGGCGGTGAAGGTGCGCGCTCGGAAGTGATCCGTATTGTGACGCATTAAGGTGCTAGCGCACGGCCAGTGTTAGCACACAGGCACGGGCAGACAAATGGGCGGCGCAGCAGCGCCGACCCTACCCAATATGGTAGGGCTCGAGCTGCCGCTCAGCCCTGACTAAAACACAAAGCCGTCTCGGGAAACCGGGGCGGTTTTTTTTGCATAGACGCACTTGTCCGGTGAATTTCTTTTCGCTGCGAGCAGTCGGGTTACGGCCAGGCGACGAGCGATTCGTGCCGGGCTAATCGCGTCCAGCAGTCCCTTCTGCCGGAAACGGAGTTGCTCAAGGAGTATAGCGAGTGACTCGTCAACAAGCTGGGGGAAAGAACAGGGAGTTGGCACGGAAGCCGATTCGGACCTGCCGCGCTGGAAAAGGTCTTCCCGAGACTCCCGCCCGCCTTCGTCGCGACGAAAAAACCGATTCCAAGACAGATTTCCGAGATCATTTCGTCCGAGGGTACCCAATTCCTGGCCCTGGGTTTCTTCTGCGCCACATCCGGTTAATTGCTTATTTTCCCGACCCACCGAAGCCGACTCAAAGACTCCTTACCGATGACGCTTTCAACGTCCGTCGTCGCGATCGTTCACTCACCTGTTCCATATGATCAATCTTGGTCATTGGTAACGGGTCCTCAAGGCAGACGACGTTGGCATCCAAGACCTTGCGGTAATCAGTTGTCCTCTTTTGAGGCACAGTTGTAACTGCATTACGAAAGCCGTCCGTTTCAAAACTTCATCAAGCTCAGGTTTTCAGGGTTTTATGTCAGTCGAATCCTTACGCAGGTGTAGGAGGTTCATCGATCGTAAGTATAAACGGGTAAAACCCTATCATGGTCTCAGGACTGCTGAGTGGAGGTTACAGATTGATATGCAAGGCAAACGGATTTGCATTCGATCTGAATGGAGTTACCGAAGAAGGACCAGGCCAGTTTGATTTCCCCTCAAACCAGCTTAGGGAAATGAAAGTACAGTATAAAATACTGATATAAATTTCATTCGATCCTTTCAACCCCGGGACCATTTTCTTTTGGAATGAGGACGTGCGCGATTACGGACCCGTGATCCGCCATTCCAAGGCGTCGTGTTTTCTTCAAGATTTCTATCGAAAAGGAGAGTAAGGGCAAAGTGGGTGGCCTGTTTTTTCGCTGTGTTGGCTTGACCAGGCGCAAGCCGGTGGAAGTCAAGTAGCGCGGCGACGTCGCCTGGTTGAATGCGAGGCCGTTTCGCCCAATCGCAGCTTGGTACAAAAATAAATATGCAGAAAAAAACTATTCCGAACGGCGACGCTATCGTAGGGAAGAACGTCACGGAGATCTGGCGCGAAGAGGCTCTGCTGAAAGCGGGTGCCTTGCAGAACGCGATTTTCAACAGCGCCAATTTTTCGAGCATCGCCACGGACGAGAAGGGCGTCATTCAAATCTTCAATGTCGGCGCCGAGCGTATGCTGGGCTATCAGGCGGTTGAGGTGTTAAATAAGATCACCCCGGCTCAGATTTCCGATCCGCAGGAAGTGATCGCGCGCGCCAAAGCATTGAGCCAGGAGCTGGAAACCACGATTGCACCGGGGTTCGAGGCGTTGGTTTTCAAGGCCTCGCGCGGGATCGATGACGTTTACGAATTAACCTACATCCGCAAGGATGGCAGCCGTTTTACAGCAGTCGTTTCGGTTACGGCGTTGCGTGAGGGTGGCGGCGGAAACATCGGTTACCTGTTGATCGGCACCGACAACACCGCGAGCAAGCAGGCCGAAGAAGCTCTCCTAAAAGCGGGTGCGCTGCAGAGCGCGATTTTCAACAGCGCCAATTTCTCGAGTATCGCTACCGATGCAAAGGGCGTCATTCAGATCTTCAACGTCGGTGCCGAGCGAATGTTGGGCTACACGGCCGCCGACGTGATGAACAAAATTACTCCGGCCGATATTTCTGATCCGCATGAAGTGATCGCGCGCGCCACAGCGCTAAGCGTCGAACTCGGAACGCCGATCACCCCGGGCTTTGAGGCCTTGGTTTTCAAAGCCTCGCGCGGGATCGAAGATATCTACGAGCTGACTTATATCCGCAAGGACGGCAGTCGTTTCCCGGCGGTGGTGTCAGTGACGGCGTTGCGCGACGCGCAGGACGGCATCATCGGCTACCTGTTGATCGGGACGGACAATACCGCACGCCACCAGGTCGAAGAGGAACGAAAACGTTTCGAGCGCGAGCTGAAGGAAACGAACGTCCAGCTGGAGAGCGCCAAGGTCGTGGCAGAAAAAGCCAATCTCGCCAAATCGGATTTTCTTTCCAGCATGAGCCATGAGTTGCGCAGCCCGCTCAATGCGATTCTCGGTTTCGCGCAATTGATGGAGTCAGCCTCCCCGGCACCGACGGCCTCCCAGACCAAAAGGATCGCCCAGATTCTCCAGGCCGGGTGGTACTTGTTGAAGCTGATCAACGAAGTGCTTGATCTGGCCGTGATTGAGTCCGGGAAGGTGTCACTGTCGAAGGAATCGGTGTCGCTGGATGAGATCATGTCCGAGTGTCGGAGCATGATGGAACCGCAGGCGCAACAGAGGGGCATCCGCATGACGTTTCCGAAGTTCGAAAATCCGGTGTTTGTTTCCGCCGATCGAACCCGCTTGAAACAAATTGTCATCAATCTGCTCTCCAACGCGATCAAATACAATCAGGAGCAGGGAACTGTAGTTGTGGACTGCACGGCGAGTTCCACAGACCGTATTCGCATCAGTGTGACGGATACGGGCGCGGGTTTGCCGCCCGAAAAACTGGCGCAACTCTTCAGCCCATTCAATCGCCTCGGCCAGGAAACTGGCAGCGTGGCTGGCACGGGCATTGGCCTTGTGGTGTCAAAGCGATTGACGGAACTGATGGGGGGCGTCATCGGGGTGGAAAGCACGGTTGGAGTGGGCAGCGTATTCTGGTTTGAGATGATTTCGGCGGAAGCGCCACGACTTGCCCTCGAAGGCAGCGAGGCGGGATCTCTAGTCCATCGGGCCGCGTCGGGTGCCGGGCCGCGCTACACTCTTCTCTATGTCGAGGACAACCCGGCGAACATGCAACTGGTCGAAGAAATTATAGGGGAGTTCCCCGACTTGAAGTTGGTGACAGCGGTGAACGGAACGCTCGGCGTCGAACTCGCCCGTGCCACTCAGCCGCACGTGATCCTCATGGACATCAACCTGCCTGGCATCAGCGGAATCAAAGCCTTGAAAATCCTGCGCGACGATCCTGCCACCGCGCACATTCCGGTGATCGCCCTGAGTGCCAACGCCATGCCGCGCGACATCGAGAAAGGATTGGAGGCGGGATTTTTCCGCTATCTCACCAAACCCATCAAAATCAAAGAGTTCATGGACACGTTGAGCGCGGCCTTGAAATTTGCAGAAGAAACGGTTCGGTCCATCCCTGAGGCAGGACAACTAAAATGATCAGTCCATTGGAAATTCTTAAAGCCCGCATCCTGATCGTCGACGATCAGGAAACCAATGTCTCGCTGCTGGAGGATATGCTGTCCAGTGCCGGTTATGTTTCCGTCGAATCCACGATGAACCCGCACGAGGTTTGTGAACTGCACCGCAAGAATCGTTATTCTCTGATCCTGCTCGATCTTCAAATGCCTGGCATGGACGGATTCCAGGTGCTGGAAGGCCTGAAGGCGATCGAAGCGGAAGGTTATCCTCCAGTTCTTGTGCAAACCGCGCAACCGAATCACAAGGTCCGAGCGTTGAAAGCCGGGGCCAAGGATTTCATCAGCAAACCATTCGATCTCGTGGAGGTATTGTTGCGCGTTCGCAACATGATCGAAGTCCGCCTGCTGCACCAGGATGCGGTGATACGGACCGAACAGGCGGAGGTGCGGAGTGAGCAGTCTGAATCCGCCAATCTCGCCAAGAGCCAGTTCCTCGCGAACATGAGTCATGAATTACGCACGCCGCTCAATGCCATTATTGGATTCGCCGAATTTCTTGGAGATGGCAAGCCCGGCCCTCTCAATCCCAAGCAAAAGGAATACCTGGGTGACATTCTCAATAGCGGCAAACACCTTCTCCAGCTCATCAATGACGTGCTCGACCTTTCCAAGGTTGAAGCCGGCAAGATGAAACTAAACCTGGAAAGTTTCACACTCGTCCAGGCCGTGGAGGAAGTTTGTGCTGTCGCCAAGCCGATGGCTCAGAAAAAAAGTATCCGGGTCACCGTCCGAATCCCCTCCGAAATCAACCTCGTCACGCTCGATCAGCAGAAATTCAAACAGATCCTCTACAATCTTATTTCCAACGGCATCAAATTCACGGATGACGGCGGTGAGGTAGAAATTTCCGCAGCGCCCATTGAGCGGGATCAGTTCAAGCTTTCGGTGAGGGATACCGGGATTGGCATCCAGCAGGAGGACATCAAGCGGCTCTTTCGGGAGTTCGAGCAACTGGAAGCTGGAACAGCCCGGCGCTACGAAGGCACAGGTCTTGGATTGGCGCTCACGCGTAAGCTCGTGGAACTGCACGGCGGCGTCATTGGCGTTGAAAGCGAAGTGGGAAAGGGCAGTACGTTTAGTGTGATCCTGCCATTCACCACCGGAGAGAAAACGACATGAAGCCCGTGCGCATCCTCGTGGTGGATGATAATCCGACCAATCTCAAACTTGTCTCTGCTGTGCTTGAGTTCGACGGCCATAATATTTTCCAGGCAAATGACGCTGAAACGGCGCAGCAAATCATCAAGATGAACCGCCCCGATCTGATCCTGATGGACATTGCCTTGCCGGGTATGGACGGACTTACCTTGACACGACAACTCAAGGCTGACGCAGAGACCGATTCGATTGTCATCGTTGCGTTGACCGCTTTTGCCATGAAAGGCGACGACCAGAAGGCCTGTGACGCCGGTTGCGACGGTTACATTACCAAACCGATTGATACCCGAAAACTTTCAGGCCTGGTGGCTGAGTTTCTCGAGCAGAACCTGATCAAGAAATCGCGAGAGGATGCTCGCGAAAAACAGAAAGAGGGAAAATGAAGATTCTTATCGTTGATGATATTCCAACCAATCGAAAATTGCTTCGCGTCAACCTTGAAGGCGAAGGCCATCTGGTGGTTGAAGCAGCCGACGGACGGGAGGCTTTGAAAGTTCTTTATCATGAAACAATCGACGCAGTTATTTCGGACATCCTGATGCCGAACATGGACGGCTTTCGCCTTTGCCAGGAAATCCGCGCCAGCGAAAAATTAAGAGCAACCCCCTTCGTCATTTACACCAGCACTTACACTTCGGCGCGCGATCAAAAGCTGGCTGAGAGCATAGGCGCGGACTGTTACCTGACCAAACCTTCGCCGTTGCAGGCCATTCTTTCCGGGTTGAATCAAGCCGTCCTCAAAGCAGCACAACGCAGCGCCACGGTTCAG
>JAQGOU010000451.1 GCA_028293445.1 Verrucomicrobiales bacterium
TTGAACCGCGCCAGGAGGGCGGCTTATTTAGTTTAGTTATGGTTCTGCTGGCTAAAAAGCCTGACCTATTCGGCTTTAAGATTGTGGACTATGACACCGGATTTGGCTACGACCTGTTGGTCACAAAGGATACTAGCCTCGACCTCAATCGTGCCGCATTGCGATTTGTCGAGATGAAATACCAACTGCGGCGGGACTTCAGCCACTCATTCGCCAAATTGGCCGGAGTGATTTGCTGGGATACTCAGCTCTCCAACGAAGACGAAATCACCGATTTGAAAGGGGAAAAACGAGTTTTGAAGATCACGGCTCCCCGTGCTGACGAACCTGACTCGTATACCAAATACATGCTCACTTCAGACACGGCCGATCACAACAGCGAGGTTTTTGTGTTAAAGGAATATTTAAAACAAAAACTGACCCTCGATTTTAAGGCTCAAGCCAAGAAATAATGGTCATTCGTCGCTGATAGCGGTTGCTCTGACGAATGGATGCGATACGGTTTTCCTTCGTATGCCGCAACAGCTCCGTGAAGTTAAACTAATTCTCCTCTCCGGCGAAGAACAGCTTGCAGTCGCAACTGGCAATAACGCTGCATGGCTCTGTATCTGCGAAAACAAACCTGTCCTGATAGGTCGGTCCGAGGAGCCGAAAAGTATGTCCCCAGGCTATCGGGTGGATTGTCCATTGTGCCGCCGCCGCTACTATGTTTTCTCGCAAGCAGGAAAACTGGTGCCCGTTAGTGAAGTCAAAGAGGTGGATGAAGATTCGCTCTTTTCAGTGAAGAATGGCAACTCGTACGCAAAAAGACCGCATCGACAAAAAGATGCGGCTTTGATGATGATCACAAAGTTACTTGGAAGGAGAATTATTTCCTCTGCCCCCTCCAGACGGTTTTCCGGTCGTGCTTGGCCAGTTACCGCCATTGCCAGACCTTTTGCTACCACCCTGGCTTCCTCCTCCACCTTTTGATCCTGATCCGCCTTTGCTCATAGTATTTGATTGGTTATTTTGTTATGTTGCACGTGCCTCCGCTGGCACATGTTATCCTGTCGCGCAAGGATTGCAGTTTGTCAACCGGCGCTGGCCAAGGTCTGAGCAAAATCCCTTTGGTTTGTCAGCCCATAGTACGCGTTTTTGCTTGCCACAGCGCAATTACCGACTTAGACGTGCCCTAATGAAAAACATCAACAAGCCGTCGGATGTCCCAGGCACAATCCGTAAGGTGGGACCTAAAATCACTACTATTCGTGAAGAGTCAACAGGTGTAACGCCAAGACACAAGCAGGCTGCAAAGGCAGCGGTAGGAAAACGCAAAAAACCAGAGTAAAATGCCAAAAGCGATCGCGAAAGTCAGGTGCAATTGCGACCGCCAAAAAAGTGTGTGCCATGAACCCGTGCGGCACCCCATATATTAAACCGAGTTGCTGAACCAGGGGGGCCTCTTACGCCACGCTTTTCGCTGTGTCACTATCAACTGGCGCACCAGTCGACCTCATGACATCCTGATAGCCTTTAATGCAATGAATGCAACTAATTTCAAAACGGGCCTTGTCGGATTCTTTGATATCCTGGGATTTTCCCAAATTGCAGCGGTTGAGGATCAAAATGAGTTTGGCCGCATTGCTGAGCTTGTGAAAACAAACCTCGTCGAGCTTCCACAGATTCAAAAAGAAATCGACCTCAGGTTGCGAGGTCCGGGATCGTATCCAATAACGAACGGCTGCGCCTTTGCCGATTCCATACTCCTCTGGTGTGAGCTTCCCAAAGATTTTGAGGTCCACTATTGGTACTCGTTTTTCAACGTATGCGCCGAAATCATGCGTCGCCATTTCAACGCGGGGCTTCCATTGCGTGGCGCTATTTCGGTTGGAAAGTTTTTCGTTGAGGACCGTTGCTTTTTTGGCAAACCCATCATTGAGGCTCATGAATGCGCTGAAAATACCGAATGGGCTGGTTGTTGTCTTTCGCCAAAGGCGCAGGAACAACTCAGCAAGGCTGCACAGTCGCTAGGATATGACAAAATTATGGAACAAGTGTGTCTGTGGTATCCACTGCCACTAAAAGAGCATCGGGCCTCGGATCCACACACGCTTGCGCCACAATTACCCAATGCCATCAAATGGTCGTACTACAATCTGTGGCATCCCGATGAAAGTGATGGGCCTCAAATCCCCTCAACTGTCCGTTCAGTCTTCGGCGCTCACGGGAAAACTCTCTCGCCCCGCGTAGAATTGAAAATCCAGAACACGATTGCATTCCTGCAACATGTCGATGGGCTATATGCGAATGCCAATACCCCGCGAAGGCCGCATCAACCCGAATAGTTTATCGGCACAGTGTGAACCACCTGGCTTCTGATTCTTTTCAGAATGAAGAATTGTGACAGGCGCATCGCACAACGTGATCCGCATCAGTTAACTTCACTTTCAAAAGTTCTCTTTCGTCAGTCTAGAGGTCGAAGGATTCTTTCTCAGTCGACGGATACAGCAGAATTCAACTTGGCGCAAAGCGCAAAACCTGAGGACTTCTTCACTCGTTTATATTGAGGTAGGGTGCAACGATGGAGCCTCTTCGTCTTCCCCGCTTCCAACGCGCCCCGTCAGTTGCTCCCATTCAACTCACGGAACGCGACCATGAAATCATCCGGTTAGTTCACCGGCACCGCCTTTTACGTTCCCAGCAAATCATTTCGTTGATAAATGGGAGCCCGCAGCAGATTTTGCGGAGGTTACAGTTGCTCTATCACCATGGATTTCTGGAACGGCCTCGCGCACAAATTGACTATTATCACAAAGGCGGAAGTCGCTCCCTGGTTTACGGTTTGGGAAACAAAGGTGGCACCTTCTTGAAACAGGAACTAGGCCTTTCTCCTAACCAGTTCCGCTTTGGCGAGAAAAACCGTTCTGTGGGAAGGATATTTCTGGAACATGCACTCTTGGTTTCGGATGTGATGGTAGCCATTGAACTTGCCTGCCGAGAGAACGGAGCCGTTCGATTGATCACGGATGAACAACTAGGACTTCCCCACAAAGAGGGTGAAAAAAAACAACCCTTCAACTGGAAAGTGAATATAAGCAACTCTTTGAAATTGGGTGTCATTCCCGATCGTTTCTTCGCTTTGGAATATTTGGATAAGAGCGGTAAAATCACCCGTGTGTATTTTTTCCTCGAAGCCGACCGGGGCACCATGCCGGTCATCCGAAAAAATCTCTCTCAAACTTCCTTTTTCCGCAAACTTCTCGCCTACGAAGCGACCTGGTCGCAATCCATCCACCAACAACGTTTCGGTTTCCATCGCTTCCGCGTTCTTACCATCACAACGAGTCCTGAGAGAACAAAGTCACTCATGGCTGCTTGTTCACAGTTGAAACGAGGTTATGGCCTGTTTTTATTTGCCGACAAAAGCATCCTGGAAAAACCAACAACTATTTTGTCTGCTCTCTGGCAAACGGCCAGACCCGGCGAAACTGTCAGTTTATTGGATTAAGCTTCCTGCACTTACTCGTTGTCCAATCCTGCCCAATTTTGAGTGATCACGACATCTCAAACTGTTTCAGTCAGTGCAGCACGAGGGCGACACTCTTCGCTTGGAGAGATGTCATCTGGTCTGGACTCAAACTTTTCTTATTGGTAGTGTCCGGAGCTTCGTATGGCCTTGAATCCGCGAGCCGTGATCACTAAATCCGTAGAGACAAATGTTTTGACTGCCAGTCAGCGCAAGTGCTGCCTATGCTATTATCTTGATCAGAATCGCTCGCACCGTAGAGGCCAGTTAGCTCATTTAAGCCGCGATCGATCTGATTCAAATTTTGACAATCTTGTGTGGCTGTGTTTAGAGCATCATGATGTTTTCGATTCCAGAACTAGCCAATCCAAGGGCTATACTTCTGAAGAATTAAGGATTTATCGCGACCGGCTTTATCGTGAACTCGGTTCAAACATTTTTCAAAATGGCGAGCTGACTCCAACTCGAGAACAGCCTGCTTTCATAGAGGAAATATCCCACGAATTGCGTGGTGTGATTGAACAAGCTCAAGGGCAACTCGACTGGCTTTTATCTCCTTGGAAGCTGGTACCTTGGCACGAAGTTAACCATTTCCTTTTCCCATACAAAGCCAGCAACCGTTGCGATGGCATCTGCGGGGTTGAAAGACATATTCTTTCCGATGGTCGCGTTGTCGTAATCTGCAAGAAGCTTCCTCAAGGACATGGACAAAGTGTTACTAATTCGATCGAGGAACTTGCTTTTCAAGTCTGTGATCAATTCAAGATTGCTCCAAGAAAGCTAGTCCTGATCGACTATTACCCTGGCAGGATGCGCCATGGGAGCGATTATACGCTAGTTTCATTTCAACTCCGCCCACCTGAAGGCATGTTC
>JAQGOU010000498.1 GCA_028293445.1 Verrucomicrobiales bacterium
GCGAAGCTTGCCCCCACCATTTTGTTCTCACAGATGCTGCCATTGCCGGCAGTGAAAAGTTTTGGCCACAGGACGGGAAGGAATTCGCAACGTTTCAAAAGGGCGAGCTGCCGCAATGGCCTTCTTACGATACCAATTTCAAAATGAATCCGCCGTTGCGTTCCGCACGCCATCGGGAAGCGATCATCGAAGGTCTCGTGGACGGGACGTTGGAAATTCTATGCAGCGATCATGCGCCTCATTGCGATTATGAAAAAGAAGTGGAATTTGATTACGCGCCATTCGGGATTGTCGGATTTGAAACCGAACTACCGTTGTCATTGATGCAGCTTTATCACACTAAACGGATGTCGTTGTCCGATTTGATTGCGAAGTTCACGGTCGCGCCGGCGCGTCTGCTGCGCCTGCCGAAAGGGACTTTAAGCGTCGGAGCGGATGCAGACATTACGGTGTTTGATGCGGATGAAGAGTGGACCTTCAATAAAGTTGAAACGGCCAGCAAATCCAAGAACACGCCTTTCCACGGTTGGACCATGAAGGGGAGGCCGATTGCGACGATTGTTTCGGGAAAGATCGTATGGTCGGGTCAGCGTGAACTCTCAAAAGCATAATTGAGAATGGTTACGGCTGAATGTTGCAGGCTCCTGAAACCACATAACGGCCAGAGCTTGCGAATCTTGTGGAGAACGATAGTGTGCGGTAGTTTTGCGACGGAGCCGATGGCATTCGTCTAGCTGAAGAAACTATGTCAAATATGAAAACTTTGTTACTCAGTCTGTTACTAGTGTGTGGATTTGTAGCGCATGGGGCGGAACAGAAAAAGACGGTGTGGCTCTACAATTTCGAAGATGCCCAGGCGCAGGCCAAGAAGGAGGGAAAACATGTTTTGATCTATTTCACCGGATCTGACTGGTCACAGATCTGCATCAACTACAAACGTGACGTTCTTACCGGGTTGGATTTCACCAAGTACGCCAGGCGAAATCTCATTCTGGTCGAGGCGGACTTTCCGAACAAGGGAGCTCAAAGCCCCGCGCTCAGGAAATCTAATGAAGCATTGAAAGAGAAATTTCACGTCAGCGGCCTTCCTGTTATTGTTGTGCTGAATAAGGAAGGGGTAGAAGTATGGCGTCAGAACGGTGCGCCTGAAGGAGGGGTGCGTCCGTTATTGGCCGCTCTCACTACTGCCGTCGGCGATAAACCCAACGAGAAATAATCCGCTCGTGAATCTGTTCCACGCTTTTTTCTTAAAAACTTGACCGATGCCCGCTGGGCTCTAGCATCGCCGCCCAGCGAACAAATTGATGAAAGCTATTCTCGCCCTCGAAGACGGTTCCGTGTTCCACGGTGCAGGTTTTGGCGCTTCCGCCGAAGCTTGCGGTGAAGTTTGTTTCAATACCTCGATGACGGGGTATCAGGAAATTCTCACCGATCCCTCCTACAAAGGCCAAATTGTCACGATGACGTACCCACTCATCGGAAACTATGGCGTGAACAATCAGGACGTCGAATCATGGCGCGCCCATGCGTCCGGCTTTGTTATTCGCGAATTGTCGCCGGTGATTAGTAACTGGCGCGCAGATTTTACGCTGGCCCAATATTTGGAAAAATACGGCATCCCGGGAATTCAAGGCATCGATACCCGTGCGCTCACGAAGAAATTGCGTGTCGCCGGCGCGATGAAAGGATTCATTTCCACGAAAGAAATTTCGGATGCCGAGGCCGTAGATCGTGCGAAACGTTGGCAGGGACTCGTCGGCGTAGATTACGTCAAAGAGGTCACCCATAAAGATGCTTTTCTCTGGGACGAAAAAGACCAGGACAGTTCACGGTTCAATCTCATTCAAGGAACGGCCGTTGCCGATGCCCGCAATGTTCGCGATCCATTGCCGACCGCTGACATTCCGATTGTCGCCTATGACTTCGGAATGAAGTACAATATTTTACGCAGTCTTCGCCAGCAGGGTTTCAAGGTTCAGGTGGTGCCCGCAACCACCCCCGCAGCCGAAGCGTTGAAGTATAAACCGGCAGGTGTTTTTCTGTCGAACGGTCCAGGTGACCCATCGGCCTTGGGATACGCCGTTCAGGCAGCCAAGGACCTGGTGCAATCAGGAATTCCGATCTTTGGCATATGTCTCGGCCATCAAATCCTGGGACAAGCCTTCGGCGGAAAGACTTTCAAACTGAAATTCGGCCATCGCGGAGCGAATCAGCCGGTGAAAGATCTGGAGACAGGCAAAGTCGAAATCACCTCACAGAACCACGGTTTCGCCGTGGATCCGAAATCTTTGCCGAGTGAAGTGAGCGTTAATCGCATTAATCTCAACGATCAGACCGTCGAAGGCATGCGCCATAAAACGAAACCGATCTATTGCGTGCAGTATCATCCTGAGGCTTCTCCGGGCCCGCACGACTCCACTCCGTTGTTCAAAGAGTTCCGCGATTTGATCGAGAAGGCCTGATCAAATTTCAAATCCGCACGGATTACAGTTTGACTTGGAATGCATCCTGAAGATAATCGCTAACAAATATGGCAAAACTCGTTGTGCTCACAGAAGGCTTAAAAGGGCGCAGCTATGATCTCGTGACGGTGCTGACGACCATCGGTCGTGTCGAAGACAATGCGTTCCAGCTTGCCGAGTCTTCTGTCTCCAGCCATCACTGCGAAATTTTCCTCCGTGGTAATGAAATTTTAGTTAAAGACCTCAATTCAACCAACGGCACCTACATTAATGGACAAGCGGTGTCCGAGTCGGTTTTGCAGCCGGGCCAGATTTTGCGGTTGGGTCAGGTTGAAATGCGCCTCGACGGCGATGGTGCTCCCCCACCAGCGGCAGCCAAAAAATCCGAGCAGACCATGATTTTGCCACAGGGCGCAAAGCGCGGTGTGAAAATGGATCAGCTCGAACCAGGGACAAAGACCGGCACCTTCACGAAAGATTCTCCGTTCTCCAAGAAGAGCAATAAAGGCACGAAGATTTTTGTTATCGTCGCAATTGTTGTCTTCGTTGCGATTATCGCGGCAGTTATCTTTGCCTTTACGCGAATCAGCTCTCAGTAAGCCAACGCGCCACATCGACGGCAGCGTAAGTGATCAGGATATCCGCACCCGCGCGGCGCATCGCCATTAAACTTTCCATCATCACCGCACGTTCATCAATCCATCCGTTGGCTGCGGCGGCTTTGATCATCGAATACTCCGCGCTCACTGCATAGGCAGCCGTCGGAAATTTAAACTGCTCCTTCACGCGATAAAGAATGTCGAGATAGGCCAGCGCTGGTTTCACCATGACAATGTCGGCGCCTTCCTGGATGTCCAGGGCGACTTCGCGCAACGCTTCTTCTGCATTGGCAGCGTCCATCTGGTAACTGCGGCGATCACCAAATTGTGGTGTCGATTCCGCAGCCTCGCGAAAGGGGCCGTAATAGCCGGAAGCAAACTTCGCCGCATACGCCATGATCGGTGTGTCGATCAATTGCGCTGTATCGAGGGCCGTCCGAATGGCGCGAACGCGTCCATCCATCATGTCGCTGGGTGCAACGATATCAGCACCCGCTTCGGCATGGCTCACGGCTGTCTGTGCGAGCAATTTCAAACTGGGATCATTTAAAACTGTGCCGCGTTTTTTCTCCACGATCCCGCAGTGGCCGTGACTCATGTATTCGCAAAGGCAAACGTCTGTGACCACAAGCAGTTTCGGAAATTCTTTTTTCAACGCGCGCACTGCCCGTTGCACGATGCCGTTCGTGGCATAGGCGCCGGAGGCTTTTTCATCTTTCTTGTCAGGAATACCGAAGAGCAGCACCGCAGTGACGCCCGCGCTGTGTGCTACGGCGGCTTCCTTCAACAATTCGTCAATCGAAAGTTGAAAGACGCCCGGCATGGAATTGATCGGTTGCCGGATATTCTTGCCGGTCCGAACGAAGAAAGGCAGGACGAGTTGCTGGACGCTCAAGCGTGTTTCCCGAACCAATTGGCGGAGGGCAGGGGATTGCCGCAAACGACGCGGACGAAAATTAGGAAATTGAGCGAGTGAACTCATGTGCGGAAAAGCTAAATCA
>JAQGOU010000507.1 GCA_028293445.1 Verrucomicrobiales bacterium
ATCAATACAAGGCGACCGCCACGCAAATCATGATTCAACGCGCGACCTTGCGCGGCATGATTACCTACTCCGAGGTCGCTGACAAACTCAACGCGGCACATCCGGGTGTGGACTTTGAGCCCCATGACCAGCGACTTTGGGAACTCCTCGGCGATGCCGCCCGTGACGAAGCAAACGCGGGGCGTGGAATTCTCTCAGTTGTTGTGGTCCACAAGCACGGCGACATGGAGCCAGGAAATGGTTTTTACGAGCTGGCTAAATACTACAAGCGGAATCTCTCCGACAAACAGAAATGCTTTCTGGAAGAATTACACCGGGTGCACGAGCAGTGGAGTTGAATTCTGATACGCGACCGAACCACATCTAGCGGTCATTGGTCTCAGCTTCTTCTGTAACCTCGCGCCAGTCATTCAAGCCCAGCAGCCACACCTGCTTTTTTACCGGTCTGCCGTTTGAAATGGTTGCCACGACGTAGCGAATCGGAAAGCGTGCCAGCATTGAGACCCTGATATCCCGATCATCAACCGGCGCAGCCTTAACCTTTGTGATGCGCCCACTTTCGATCCCGCCGTGTGGCACACGCCTAATCTCATAACTGCCGACAGAAAATCCGTTTCGCAAAACTTCAGCGACAAAACAAAACTTGGCGACTTTGCCTCCGCAATAATCATTCCATCTCGCTTCAGTGCGATCTCCACCTTTGGCCAATCTGCGGTGCTGCTCGGCGCAGGCGCCCAGTTGTCGTCCAGGCAATGGATTGCGTCCTTTGCACCATCGCGCCCCAGTCGGTATGGATCCTCAAAACTCTGCACCGGCATGAATTGCAGCACACCATGGCTCATGACCGCATCATAGGTTGGCGAACCCATCCTGCAACTCCGCATTCTACTCCGTCCTCGAAGATTGATCCGGATCACAATCCAACCAAAGTTCCTTTCCAAACCGGCGTCAATAAACTGTCAGGCGCATCCCAACTTCCTCTTCAAAATTGTTTTGAGATCGGGAGCCTTCGACATGTCTTCCATCCTGATTCCTCCTCGCGCTTTGCTATGACAATCGCCATCTTCGCCCGGAGTGCCAGCCATTTGCGGAGTTCCGGTGAGGCAGCAGCCCCTTCCGATTCTTCGACCATATGAACTCGAGCACAAAGAAATCGCATCGCTCCTCAGTTTCCGGCGACGGGTTTCACGCACTTCCAGTTGCTGCATGTCGACCGGGGCAACGTGCGCCATAAATATAGCGAAATTCTGGCACGTCTCATGGCAAGGTTCGATGGAGAATTCGCGAAAGCTTCGATCTCCGGCCAGACTGAGGCAAATTAATTCGGGTTATAGTTTTCCAGTGCGCTAAAATCCGATTCTCGGATCCGTTTACTCATCGCGCCCGAGATTGAACTCCCGGGCACGAAAGTTCAATTTCAAATAAACCGGCCAGCAAGGTCCGAGCGAAGACACGGGATCTCATCGCTGAAGACTCAGACGTACAAAATGAATGGCCACCCTTAAGACAGGGCTATAATTTCTCCTTGGCATGCATGTCGCTGTAGCAAATTCCGCACGCCTCTAGTTTTTGCTGGTGGACATCAATTTATCCAAATACCCATCAAGGTGGCTTTTTCTGGAGATAAATATGAGAAGGCGATTAATCGTCGCTATCAGAGAATTAAAACAATCGCTTTTCCAGCAAAACTAGGAAAAGCTCCGTCAACTCGCCATGAAAGTTACCTTTGGAATGGCTCTGGATGGGATGGAATTGCGAAAGGAAAGCAATTCTCTCGGGGAAGTTGTTTGTGGTCCTCGCAGGCTGATTGACATCTTGGAAACCCGACTCGGTTTGAAACAGAAGCCAATCAGTGCGGTCGCTCGGATTTTGCAACTGGTTAAGTTTCTCGAAGAGGATGCCAAAAACAACAAACGCTTTTACTCGGCATCTTTTGAGAGAGACCCTCTGGCAGTTGCTGAAACTCTGCTGCAATGGCGAGATTCACTTCTGCTCTACGGATGGAATGGTTTATCAGATGGAGTCTCCGCACGATTAGCTGATCTGGCTGACATTCACGGTTTACTTGTTCGAGACGGTTTTCTCAGTCTATCCGACCGACTAATTGCGGTGCACAATATTCTTGAGCACCGTAATCATGGTTTGGAGATTGTGGTGGTCGAATCGTCCTCATCTCTACCATTGCTATGGCGAAAAACGTTAATAAAGCTGAGCGCAAAATTCAGTCCAGTAGAAGAGGCTTTCTCCGCACAGCCGGAAACCGGCGAAACCGATTTATCTAGGTTGCGCACTGCAATACGGCTGGGAGAGACGAAGAAAATCAAGTTGCGCAACGATGGTTCTGTTCTGCTGTTGAGTGCTTACTCGGAATTTATTTTGGCCCATAGGGCTGCCGAAATCTTTCGGGAAATTTGCAACGATTCACATACTCTCGTTGCGTCCCCGGATTGCACAGCGTTGGACGAAATCCTGATTACTTCTGATCATTCCGCTCTCGGAGTTCAACCAGCATCCTTGGCGAGGCCAATTCCCCAATTGCTAATGATGGCGCTTCGCTTGTGTTGGAAACCTCTCAACCCACTTCATCTGCTGGAGTTTCTGATTCATCCGCACAGCCCGATTGAGTTTCATCTTGGCAAGGAACTGTCCCGTGCATTGATAAAGTGTCCTGGTGTTGGCGGGCCCAATTGGTTGGCCGCAATTGAAAGCGCCAGACAAATCTATAAGTTGAAATTTCCGGAAGAAGCGAATGCCCTTTCAGCCCGCCTCGAAAAAGACTTATCGAACTGGATTAACATTTCTCGATATGACCATCGAGACGGCGCGGCCGGAACAGAGCTTGCGGCATGCTGTTCACGGATGGCCAAATGGGCGAAGGGATGCGTTGTAAAAGAGGAGGAGCAAGGTGATCGTGCAAAAGCGTCACTGTTCCACGCGCTCGCCTCCGAGGCCTTTGAATTGGGAGAGGCCCTGATGGGAATCGATAAAGTTCCTCAATGTCGGTTGGAACGATTGATCAGGAAAGTCTCTGGCGATGGTTGGTCTGCTCCAAGAGTTAGCGAATTAGGCCATGGCCATCGAATTGGTAAGGCCGCTGCCTGCATTGAACCAGCCGATGTCGTCCTGTGGTGGAATTTTTCGGAGCCGCAGCTTCCTGTGCTCCCACATTGGACGAGATCTGAAATTGAGGAACTAAAAATCCACGGTGCCGAAATTCCTTCGGCTGCGGCAATCCTGTCGACGGAAAATGCAAATGAACTAAGGCCAGTTTGGGCTGCCCGCAAGAAGTTGCTGCTGTTCACCCCGAGGCAACGCAATGGTGAACCCGTCGTCATCCATCCAATCTTCAGTCGCCTTCAAGCAGTTGTTGATGGAAAGTTTCCGACCACGGATGTGGATATCGACGTACGGAAGGGTAGAATTCCGCGCGTCCAAAAACATCATCACACGCCTCTCAAGGGTTCTCGCCGCTGGTGGAAATTGAGAGTCGGAAAAAGTTTGGAAGGTCGCCAGACGGAGTCCTTTTCCAGTGCCGAAAAGTTTATCTACAGTCCGTATGCATGGGTCCTTGATTACAAAGCAGCCTTACGGCCCGGAGTTCTCAGCCAATTCCGAATGCAAAATGACAGTATTCTGCGCGGAAACTTGCTCCATCGATTGCTTGAGCTGTTGGTTGCTGGTCCGCTGAAAGGAAGCGCTTGGGGAACGATCACCGAGAGCGAGCTAAAAAAACATATCGACGAACGATGGCCCGTCCTTCTCGAACAAGAAGGGGCAACGTTCTTACTTTTGGGCAAACAGTCAGAAGCCATCGCTTTGGTCGCAACCGCAAAACGAGCATTATGGAGTCTGGTGCAACAGTTGAGAGTTGCCAAGATCAGAGAGGCGACTGCAAATGTGAATTTCAATGCAGAGTTCGTAGGAGGAAAGCTCGACGGATATGTCGATCTGTTGGTCAAAAATGAAGCGCTCGACTCGGCTGTGATTGACCTAAAATTCGGTCGTTTGGAAGAAAAGACGCGAGAACTGCAGACAAACACTCAACTGCAACTCGCGATTTACGGGTTTATGCACCAGCGGGCAAGAAACGAATGGCCCGCGTCGGCGTATTTCATTTTAAACACCGGACGAATGTTGGCGCAGGACAAAAACTATTTTCCTGACGCTTCCCTAACGTCATCAAAAGGTGACTCGACGGGCCTTGAGGTTTGCTGGAATGAAATCATTGAAATGTGGAAATATCGTCGCTCGTTACTCGATCAAGGTTGGATCGAACTTACCGTAAGCGGCACTGAACCTCAGAACGGAGATAGCTTTCCCAGGGCGGTTCCTTTGGAGCATTGGATGCCACGGAAGGACGAAGATAAATACAATGATTTTAAAGCGCTGACCGGAGTGGAGGTGAACGCATGAGAAATAACATCACGTTCATTGGCGCAGGTGCCGGCAGTGGAAAGACTTTTCGTGTCACGCAGGAAATTCAAAATCGCCTTATCTCGAATACCTGTCGCCCGAGTGGTCTCATTGCGACAACATTTACAATCAAAGCTGCGAACGAATTGTCTGAAAAAATTCGGCAAAACCTTTACGCGACCGGCAAATATGATTTGGCCGAACGCCTAAGCGAGGCCGCTATCGGGACCGTGGATAAAGTTTGCAAGCATGTGCTTAGCCGATTCGCATTCGAGGCTGGCGTTTCTCCAGAGATCGAAGTGTTGGCGGAGGAGGATGCCAACCTGCTCTTTATTCAAGCGGTGGAATCAGCCAGTTCCAACGTAGACACGGGCAGGCTTCAAATTCTAGGTGATCGTCTAGGGCAGAAAAACACACAGACACGCGATTACACTTGGAAAAAGACAGTCCATTCTTTGGCCAATCGTATACGTGAAAATAATTTTACCGAAACAAGTGCTCTAAAAATGGCAGAGCGCTGTTCCTCGGAACTGCTATCACACTTTGCATCCCCATCGAAAGACGATCTCGATGCGCAATTGAACGAAGCAATTCGGTGTGCTTTGGAGAGAATCAACAAAAACGGAGACGACAGTGTCGGAACAAAGGAATACTGTCGATTTATTGAACAATGCTGCCGGGACTTGAACAATGGCCATCTTCCCTGGAGTGACTGGGTTAAGCTTGCAAAAAAGAAGCCGACAAAAAAAAGCGAAGATTGTATTCTTGGGGTGGTCGAAGCGGCGGGTCGTTATGAAATGCATCCACGGCTGCATTCCGATATTCAGCAATACATTGAACTGATCTTTCAAATCACGACGCGGTCATTAAGTGCGTATCAGGATTTGAAAGGTGAACGCGGTTTAATGGACTTCACGGATTTGGAGCAGAAGACCCTGTTATTATTCGAAACAAATTCCGAAGTAATAACCACGTTGGCCAGCGATTTGGACCTTCTGGTTGTGGATGAATTTCAGGATACCAGCCCGCTTCAATTGACCTTGTTCCTGAAATTAGCTCAATGCGCAAAAGAGGTCATCTGGGTCGGTGACGTGAAACAAGCAATCTATGGCTTTCGAGGTACGAGTCCGGAGTTGGCTGATGCTGTCGTTTTCGAGCTGAGAAAGCACGGCGGAGTGGCCGAGCCTTTGGACAAGTCTTACCGCTCAGTTCCGGATCTCGTGAATTTGACGAACGCCATTTTCGCCGAACCGTTCAGGCAATCTCTCCAGTTGATTCCAAAAGAGGTTTGCCTTGCGCCGACACGCAAACCCTTTGAGTTAGCCCAACCAGCCCTCGAATTTTTTCATGTGAGCAGCGGAAAGACGACCAAGGATGGTCGTGCGAAGCGAATCGAGAACAAACCCCTGGCGCAAGCGATCGCGTCGGGGATTAGCAATTTGTTGGCTGAAGATTACCAGGTGTACGACAAAAAAGCTGATCAGTACCGTGCTGCGCAATTCAGTGACGTCGCCGTATTGTGTCGTACTAATGACGATGCGGGACGGATTGCCGAGGCACTCATGCAGCAAGGTTATACCGTCAGCATGGCTGGCGGCGGACTTCTTCAAACTCCCGAAGCTCTATTTGCCATGGCTTGCTTCAAGCGGCTTCTCGATCCGAGCGACACTCTGGCGACTGCCGAGATTATCGCCCTGGAAGGAAAAATGACGCCGGAGGAATGGCTGGAAAATCGGCTCGATTACATGGAGAAGGTGCGCGTTGAAAATCCAGATTCAAGAGGAGCGCAATGGGGGCTGGAAACAGATTTTATCCATCCTGTTATCGTTTCATTGGAGCGGGCGCGAACAGCCTTGGACACAGCTTCTGTGTGCGAACTCTTCGATGTGGCGATGATTGCTGGAAACGTTTTTCAAACAGTCACACGTTGGGGGCCGTCTCAAAGTAGAGTTACCCAACGGCGCGCGAATCTCGAAGCCTTGCGCGGTCTCGCTGCAAAATATGAGGAAGGCTGCGCGACCAATCATCGCCCAGCCACGGTTACCGGCTTTTTATTTTGGTGTGATGACCTTGCCGTCGGAGAATTGGATGAAAAGGCTGGTGATGAAAATGCGGATGCCATTCATGTGCTCACCTATCACAAGGCTAAGGGTCTGGAATGGCCGATTGTCATCTGCACCGATCTAACGAATGAACTAAAGTCACGACTTTGGGACGGGGTGAATATTTTGAAAGAGGACGCTATGAAAGGCTTCAGTTTTGCGGAGCCATTGGCGAATCGCCGGTTGAGTTTTTGGCCATGGCCATTCGGCCCGCAAGAGAATGGAATTCCATTAGCTGATAAGATCGAGCAAAGCATCATTGGAAAAGAAGCCTTGCGCTCAGCCGAGGCGGAGGAACTGCGATTGCTGTACGTCGGTTTCACTCGTGCCCGGGATCTTTTAATATTGGTCATGGAGAAAGACCAACCGCATCCGTGGTTGGATTTGCTCAAACAGAATTGGCTTTGTCCGGACCAAAAACAGCTGA
>JAQGOU010000519.1 GCA_028293445.1 Verrucomicrobiales bacterium
GGGCGCACCCCCCGTCGAAATACCCTCCTGAATGAACTCGAACACTTTGCGCTGAATGGGGGTCATGTCTTCCATATAGCCACATGGCTACATCCTTGGCCAAGGGCTGTCAAAGCAATGTTATTCACATTCGAGGCGGGAAAGCCTAGTTTTCCGCCAACCCGACTATGGCTGCTATGGTGTCGAGCGCGTTTCCCTCCAGCCGATTGTTCACGAAAATCAGGGTTTTTCCTCTCGGGTTTGTTTTGCGCGCCTGGATAAGGGCCACCGCTGCCATGCGCGCTTCTTCATTCACTTCCTTTACGTTGGTATAGGGTGAGAATGCTTTGACTGCCGCTTCAAAGGGTCGTCCCTGGCGCAGCAAGAACCGCGCGGAGACGAGATCAGGATTGGTCACACTCCCGGCAAGTGACCATTGTTCGCTAATTGGAGGCATCGCTGTCCAGGCATTGAAGACATGCGTGATCCCATGTCGCGCCAGGCATGCAAAATATTCAAGGGTAAGGCCAGTTGCGGTTACGCATTTCGACTGCATAGGGCCAGCCTTTCGGCAGCTTCCCGAAAAATTGATCAAGCGCTGCGACAAACTCCCGCCCATGCGCAAAATCACTGAGATGAAAGCGCGAAAACTCGAACATGATAACGCCGATATTCGCCCGGATGGATTCGCAGGGTTTTAAAAAGGCATCGCTAATTTGACCTTCAGTTTCTCGCGTTCAAACTGCACAAAAAACGATGTTGAAAGAGAAGGGTCAGATTATCGAGGTTAACCTTTAATAAACAAAAGGACGCCGCCCTGCCGGAAGCCAAAGCGCATATCGCGCTGCTCGAGCAAACGTTGGATTTGCTGCTTCGCCGGTTCTTTGGAAAGAGCAGCGAGGCGATTGATTCCAAACAGCTGGATTTCTTTCTGAAACAGTCGGAGACCCCATTCCCTCTCTGGAAACCAGGAGAAGATTTTTCAACAGCGCCACGGAGTACATCTGCCGAGGCAGACACTGGCGCGCTGGATGGAACTGACAGCGGATTGGCTGAAGTTAATCTACCAGCAAATTAAATTGGGGGTAATGGCTGGAGGATACGTTCAGGTGGATGAAACACCGATTCGATACCTGGAACCAGGCCATGGGGAAACCCGGCAAGGATACCTGTGGGTGGGCAGCAAACCCGGGGAGATGTCTACTTCCAATGGGAAACCAGCCGCGCGGCGGTGTGCCTGGAAAATTTGATCACCGTCGATTTTGCCGGAGTATTGCAGTGCGACGGCTATAGCGCCTATCCCACTTTTGTGACGGAGCGCAAAGGATCAATCATCCAGGCGGGTTGCTGGGCTCATGCTCGAAGATATTTCACGAGGCGCTGGGGAACGCTCCCCAGACCGCAGGTTGGATATTGAGACAACTGCAACAGCTCTACTGGATCGAGAGAAAGTTGAGGGAAGCCAAAGCTGGGCCCCGGTTGCGGGAAGCGGTTCAGGCACATGAAAGCCGACCAATAGTTAATCGCATCAGCAAGGCGGTGGCAGTGCTTCAAGCATCGGGACGTTATCTGCCGAAAAGTTCCATGGGGAAAGCCTTTGGGTCGTGCAGATCGGACGCTAGCTTGTTGGTGAAGCTGGGTGATCCCGTTGCAACAGAAGAAGCGCTCCAGAAATTTGAGGAGCAAACGAATTGGGGGCAGCAAAGGAGAGCATTCGGTTATTTGTCGAGAGCAGGGCGGCCGGACGTGATCGTCAGAATGAAAAAGAATCTTTTTACTGAGGAAACTCCTGAAGGGAGTCTGTTCGAGGAGGACATGCGTGTGACCCCACTCAGTGTCCAGTCAACCAGGATTATTCTTCAAACGTTGGTAGTTGCGCCAGGAGTGGCGGACAATGTTCGCGAATGGGCCGGGCTACAGTCGCAGTCGAGTCTAACCAATGCTGAGTTACGCGAAAGAGTCAGGCGATGGTTTTTGCAAAACACAACAGCCTTGGAACAGCAACGGTATTCCGAACTCACGGTGCTCAGGTGACCCCGCACAGCAGCCACAAAACCGGAATTCTGACTTTTCACAGGTAATGGCTCCGTCCGAAAACCGATCCTGTCAGGCATATATGGAAACGTTTTTGTTATTGCCTGGCCATCTCGGGCGACTACCTTGAAGGTTGCCAATGGTTGCGAACACACACTTCAAACTGGCGTTTGGGATGGCCTTTGCCATTTTGTGCATGGCGATCCACGTCCAGGCAACCGACTATCAGGAGTGGGTCGCGAGCTATGCGCGCAGCAATCTCACCCAGAGCGGTTACTTCGGCCGTTCCGATAAGATTGCTTTTATGGTGACCAGTGTCGTAAATGAGCCGACCAATCAGGTACGTCCGATATTTCCGAGCATTGTGAGGAAAGGTTCGATCGTCTACCGAACCGGCTTTGTTCGTTCCTTCTACGCATCAGATGACGGCACTAGTGGCAGCGGCTCCACGGAACCTACGATTTCTGCGCAGACATTGTTCCAACTGGACAAAATGCTCGCCAATTTACCCGGTGACGGGGAATGCCTTCCCCCCCGGGACCGTCGCTTTCTGGTGCAAGCGGACGTGGATGGTCAATTGCTTACCCGTGTATATGACCGCGGCAATCTGCCCGTTCGTGTCCAGGAGCTTACTCATCTGGCCGGGTTCCAGGTTCCGGTTTGGGTCCCGGAATTTAAGGAGAACAGTAGAATTGATTCTAGTGAATGGGAACACGACGGATTCCTGGCTCTGGCACCCGATCGGCGGGGGATTCTCTATGCTTTGACTCATCGACCCCTTCAGTTCTGGGATCCCGTGACCCACGAACTTGTTGGAGAGATTCGAAGCTCACCCTTCACGGGACGAGAAACAGTCGAAGGCATGGCGTACAGCCCCGACGGTTGCAAAGCCGTTGTCCTCAGCAGCTATGCGGGGGTATTCTGTCTGGAAACCGAAACGTGGAAGGTCCTTAAAAAGGTTCATAGACCTCGGAATGACGGAGGATTCTATACGCCGCGCCGACTTGGTTTTACTGCAAATGGGCAGCATCTATTGCTGGAATACGATGATGAACTTGCCCTATTTGATACGGATAAATGGGAGCGCATCCAGCAGACGCCTGAGGTCCCTCCAGAAGCTTTGCAATACGTCCAAGCACCGGACCAGAAACGCGCTGTCGTCACTTTGAAATCCGGCGAGGTCGCATTGTGGGATGTCCAGGGCGGACGTGCAGTCACGACCCTGTGCCAGAACGTCCGCCTCTCCGAAGCTTCTTTTTCGCCCGATCTCTCCCTGTGTGCGACGGTTACAAATGGAACGAACCTTTTTTCCAGGACCTCCAGTTCCGTGCGCCTGAGCATTTGGAATTCGAAGAGCGGGAAACTTGAGACGGAAATGAATCTGGAGGGAATACAAGCCTGGGCTGAGCATTATGACCATCTGCTTTGGTCTCCCGACGGGGGACATCTTCTGGCTGTCTCGCTGGATATCGGCGGAACCGCCCATGTTCATGTTTTTAGTGTCAAGACGGGGCGTTGCCGGGGAAATTTTTCCGGGCAGAGTGGTACTCTGAACGGGCTTATTCTCCTGCCTGACGGTTCCCAGCTCATCGGCGGTGGCAACGACGGGAAAATACATTTTTGGGATTTCAAAGCAGCGATGAAAACAACTGAATCTTTCGAGCGCTCGGTTGGTGATTGATGCGGAACGCCAAACGTTCATTGCGCGCTACGTTAGGTGGTGAGTTACGCATAGCTAAGCTTCGGTCAGGTGAAATTCCCGGCGGCTGGAGGGAGTGGCGTCTCGGTATATTTGGAGTGAACTGCACTTCAGCTCTACACGTCATCCCCGGGACAATGCCAAACCTATTCAGTTATTTGCAACTCGCCATTCACCGAAAAGTGAATCGGATTTCGTGGGCAATTAATGTCTAACATAACCGAATCAGTATAAGTATCCGGTTGTAACATGAACAATGAAGCCAAATCAATCGGTTCTTGTCATCAGTGAGAGAGAACTGGAGCGGATAGGGTGATTTGAAAATGGATCTTCTTCCATTGTATTTTATTAGAAGCAATCGCTGAAAAGTTTTCTTCCTTCTTC
>JAQGOU010000523.1 GCA_028293445.1 Verrucomicrobiales bacterium
CCGATCCCCTCTCCCAGCGGGAGAGGGTTAGGGTGAGGGAGAGTGCGTCGACCAAACCTTCGCTTTCAATTTTTTCAAAAGCGTTCCTTGGCAATAAAACCAAATCTTTGGTTGGCGTCTGCGGCTGGTCTGCGACACAGCCGCGCTCCATTGTTCAGTCTTGACCTCCACTTCAAATCATACGCTAAGGACTCCTTCCCATTGCCAAAGAACCGACATGTGTTTAAATGCCTCCTAATGACATTCAGATTCTTATCCCTCACGACGGCTTTATTGCTTTCGGTTACTCATTCCACTTTTGCGAACGACTTCCTGAATCAGGTAGGAGGCATCATCAGCAGCACCAACAAAAATTCCACGCTCTCCATTCCGTTGTCGCAGGATCAAATGGTGAACGCCTTGAAAGAAGCGCTGGGCAAGGGTGTGCAACAAGCTGTTTCCCGCCTCGGGCAAACCAACGGCTTTCTGACCAACGTGAATGTCCGCATCCCATTGCCGGACAAATTGGCCAGCGTCGAGAAGACGCTGCGTTCGATGAAGCAGGAGAAACTTGCCGACAGCTTTGTTCTCACGATGAATCGGGCCGCTGAACAAGCGGTCCCAGCGGCGGTCAGCGTCTTCGCCGATTCGCTCAAGCAGATGTCGATCGACGATGCGAAGAATGTCCTGACCGGCACCACCAATGCGGCCACGCAGTTCTTCCGTCGCACGACTGAAACAAATCTATACGCGAAGTTCCTGCCGATCGTAAAGAAAGCGACGGCGTCGAGCAAAGTGACGGACTCATACAAAGCTTTTATGGCCAAAGCGCAGGAAGGGACGATCGGTAATTCTCTGAGCGGCTTTGGCCAAACCGGCAGCGCCGTGGGCGGTCTTTTAAACAAGGGCGGCGAGTATCTCGGCAAGAACACCGTGGACATCGATGCCTACGTCACGCAAAAGGCATTGGATGGGCTCTTCAAAATGGTTGCCGAAGAGGAAAAGAAGATTCGCGAAAACCCCGCCGCTCGCAGCAGTGAACTTCTGCAAAAAGTTTTCGGTGCGGTGAAGAAATAGAGTGGCAGCTCTCCTGCGCATGGGCTCGACACCTGTTGCGTGGGTTAACCTGGTAAATTGGAAAGGACTTCGAGCGCTTTCAAGGTCGCGCCGTTGCGTCCTTCCACGCTAAGTTTTTCGTAGATGTGTTCGAGATGCTTTTTTACCGTGAGGCCGCTGATCTTGAGAATAATTCCTGCCTCGAAATTCGTTTTGCCTTGCGCAATCCAGAGCAGAATCTCCGCCTCGCGCGGTGAGATGCCGAGTCCCTCGAGTGGCGTGGCAGAATCAAAGTTGGCGTTGAAGTTTGTCCGTTGTTGAGCGCGTTCCAGTCGTGCTTCGATGGCAGCGAGCAAATCATCGATGCGGACCGGTTTGATCAGGTAATCATCCGCCCCGAGATTCATGCCGGTCCGGACGTCCTGATGTTCCCCTTTAGCGGTGAGAAACACGAAAGGGATCTGAGCGGTCGCGGGATCACTCCGTAACGCACTGAGCACGCCGTGGCCATCCAGTTCTGGCATCAATACGTCGCAAAGAATCAGATCAGGTTGCAGGCTGCGCGCAGTGGCAAGTCCTTCGCGGCCGTTGGCGGCGAGCTGCGGTTGAAAGCCTTCCATTTCCAACATTTCCCGGAGGTTGGCGCGCATGGCGGGTTCGTCCTCGATTATTAAAATACGTTTCATTTGGGTTCCGGGTTTTCCGCTTCGAGTTTTTTCAAAAATTCCGTGTGGGCGGGTGAAAACAAAGGCATGCGAACGGTTACCGTCGTGCCTGCCTTTTCCGCGCTTTCAACTTTGATGACTCCACCGTGTCGTTCCACGCAATGCTTCACGATGACCAGTCCCAAGCCAGTCCCTTGAATCGTCGCGGCATTCTTTCCGCGATAGAAAGGGGTGAAGAGACGTTTGCAATCCTCCTCGGGAATTCCCATGCCCTGGTCCCGGACGGAGAACACGGCATCACCAGCCTCGCGGATGATCGAGAAATAAATCTTTTCACCGACAGGTGAATATTTCGCCGCATTGGTGAGCAGGTTGGCGAAAACATGCCGCAGCAGGCTTTCATCCCCGCGGGCGACTAGTTCAATGTCTCGCATCGATAATTCGATCGGGCAGCGCCGGTTGGTGGCGGAAGCCAATTCGTCCACCAGTTGCACCGTGAACGCTTTCAGATTAATGGGCACGGGGTTAAACTCCATGCGACCGGCTTCCGCTCGACTGAAGAGGAGAACATCCTCGATGAGCGCGCTCATGCGGGCGACGGCTGAGTCGATTGTTCCGAGATGTTCGGCGCGTCGTTCTGGCGGAAGGCGATCCAGGTAGCGTGAAAGAATTTCGGAAGAGCCGAGGATAAGCGCCAGGGGAGTGCGAATCTCGTGGGTCACCATGGAAATGAAATTACCTTTCAATCGGTTTAATTCTTTTTCCTCAGCGAGGGCCTCGTGCAGTTCCGCAGTGCGCGCGGTGATTTTCACTTCCAGGTCGCGGTTTAATCCGGTGATCTCGGTGTCCCGTGCAAGAAGGCTTTCCCGTGCCACTTCCGCTTCGTGCCTCAGGCGAGATTGAGTGGAGAACATTTGAAACAACAGCAAACTCAAAGTGGTTCCTCCAAAGAAAACAACCCATTGCGGTAAACTTCCGCCCAGAAGCATTGTTTTGGTGCTTACAAAGAAACGCCACTCCCCGGAAACAGTAGTGATGGTCACGGTCCGTTCTGTCGTCGTGCGGGGTGGGGCGGTTTCACTTTCCCGCAGCAATTTGATATCAAGTGCCACACACCGCCTTGGCGATGTTGCTGAGGACGAAGAACTGGGGCGGGAGGAAACGCATCGTGCCCTCTTTGTTGAGTTCAATCGCTCGGCTGGGTGAAATCCAAGTG
>JAQGOU010000573.1 GCA_028293445.1 Verrucomicrobiales bacterium
CTACAGTCGTTGGTCCGATTGAATTCCGCCAGGTCGAGATAACTTATAATTTGCAGAGCACAAAAGGTGTGCCGATCTCGACCACGAACAATAACCCGCTTGGTTCCAACGGGCGGATGCCGTTGCCGGCGGCCAATGAATCGGGATCCAATTTGCCCGGTAATACGAACCAGTTTCGTGGTTTCATGGGCTTTGGTGCGATTCCGTCACCGACCAATCGTGTCGCGCTCAGCAATTCAACCACTCTTAAAAATGGTGTGACGGCATTTTCCGCCAACGTCGCTAAAGAGATGCAATTGCCGATGGGCAAGTCAAACAACGTCGTCGTCATGATTCTCCGCCGGGCGCAGCTCGGGGCGCCGTTCGTGAGTCGGCAGGTCTCCTATTTGTTCGGCAGCGTGATTGAAGTTCCCTCCACGGATGAAAACGGCATTTTGCTCACTAATATTGTGAAGGAGCAGTATTGGCTGGCGGAACCTCACAGCACCAACAATCACACGAACGCGACTTATTATTGGAGTCCAAACGCGGAAAAGGTCTATGCCGTGCAATCAGGACCGGTAAACGTTACATGGAAGAAAGCTGCGTCGACCACTTCCGTGCCGCCCGATTACTCGACGAATGCTGCTAACTATTACGTCGATGGTGGTAACTACTTCCGGCTTTTCAAAACCAGCTATGTCGTTTCCGGCAGCGCCGTGAAGAAACCGCGGAAAATCTATTGGACCGAGAAAACATTTCAGAATATCGGTAAGGTCGTGACGGTTCCCGCTGCTCGTGTTGGTGCGGTAAAGATCGTTTACAACAGCGGTTTCACAAAAACCGTGCCGCAGGAATATTTTGCGCCTGGTCAGACCAGTCCCACGGATGGCACGACCAACGCCATTCTTGCGGAATTGCGAACGCTCTGGTTCGACCAGCAAACCGGGGATATCCACGCCTATAACCAGGAAGGCCGCGTGTTTGTGGAGTTGCTCGGCGATATCGCTGCGGATGGGGAATCGCGAGTCCAGCTGGGTTTCGAAATTGTTGACGTATTCAAGCAGGTTAATCCGGCAGATATTATCACCGAATTGGGTGAGCGATTAGTGCCACCGCCACCCGGCAGCGTGGTCGACTTATCTCCCGAACCTGTGCTGCAATCCGCAGGAACGACTTTTGCGTTTAATCATACTGTAGCGGGTAGCGACATCAGCGAGTTGTTTGCGACGCGCGAGACGCGGAATCTCAACGATTACATGGTTCATTGGATGGAAGCAGGTGAGGTTGGTTTAAGATGGCCCTCACAGTTTGCGCGTTACAAATTGGTATGGCCCCCGGACATGACCGAATACAGCCAATATGTCCGCCCCTTGGTTGCCACCGAAGCTGAAGCGAAAGAAACCGCAGTGCCTCTTTCTACGGAAAACGTGCCGTTAATCGAATATCAGGATGCATTGGATTTTCCGCGCGCCAAACTTACCGAAGACTTCAAATTCTATACGTTCCTGGATACCGCAAACCCGGCGCACCGAACATTGCTTCGTTTTACGTCCGGCGAAAATATTTCCTTTGAACGTGTGTTCTCGTGGCTGGATGTAAATCTGAAGAGCACGAACTTCGCTGGTAGTGTTGCGACTAACCTGAGCACATGGAATACAAACAACAATACTCTCAGTATTCCTGATCCGAACAATGGACCGCGGGTGGTGATTACAAACGTGGACGTCGGTCAACGGATTGTTGCCCCCCTCGGTGAAATTGGCGGCTCGGCTTTTAGCTCTAACTACTTCGCCGGGTATATCCGCCAGTCATTAGGCAAATCGTTTAATCCTACGGCTTATGTAGATCCGTTTGTCAGTGGTTTTCCTGCCGCCAACCTTGGTGCGATCATCCCGGTCAACACGATTCCAGGTTCAAACAATCTGGAAGTCTGGTGGTTCCGGGCCAATGGAGCTAATGGAGCGAAAGGTTTCAATACGGTTTATTGGCCCTCGGTGATCGGACGCTATACGATTCAATGGCCGATCAATCCGCCTGAAATCGTATTGGCCAGCAATCAAGGCAGCGCTGGCAATGGAATCAGTGATCCTCTTGAACAATTGGGAACCATCTACTCGCAAAACAATCCCAACCTGCCTGGTTACAATCCGAACGAAGAGCATGCAATCATGTCGGGAGGTTCGGCTTTTGCACTGCGTGACGATCTGAATAATACCAACGCGGTTGGTTATTCTTCGCATCCGTTTGTGCTCGTGAATTACAAGACGGCTGATGGGCGTCCCGCGATGTCGGCTTATAAAGTTCTTCGGGAAAAACCTTCCGCAGGCATTTTCTTCGATTATTTGGTAAAGGCGGGAACTCTTTTGCAACCGCCGATGCCTCTCGGGCTGATGGCGCAGCCCGTGGAGGGAAGCGGCGATTCAGCCGTAAATTATAATTCCGAATCCAGCCAGGCCGGGGGAGATTTGCCAGTTGCATGGAACGATAGTCGGGATGCGGGCGGCACCTTCGGGCATTACAAGAAATTTACCTATCGGGATCGTAAACAGGGATTCTGGGTTTATCGCGGTATTCATAGTGGCCAGCCACTTCTCCGGGCGGGTTCTTATGTTTCGGCAACCGGAACCTTTACAAATCTGCCTGCTGCAACCGCCATTGTCGGGCAACCGTTTAGTTATTTCATTCACGCGTCCCGCGAAAGCCAGTACCTCACGCTTATCACCGGCACCAACCTGCCTTCCGGGGTCGTCGTTAGCGGGCTTTCTCTCCAGGGAACGCCTACGGCAATCGGATCAAATACAGTTCAGATTATTGTCCATGATGACAAAGATGGTAGTGCAGTGACGAACAGCCTGAGCCTTCGTGTTTTGGCCAGTGGTTCGGTGGTAGCACAAAACGTAATGCACGTTTTGAGCACGAACAGTTATACGGGTGTCATTATCGATTTCACGAACCGCCCTCCGTTCTTGGCGCAGTCGCCCGTTTCATCGAATAGTTTTACGATGCGTTTTTACTACAAGACCGAGGCCGGTTTCGACTGGCCTGGCGTCGCCACCCCCCCAGCGGTCGGAACTGTGGTGCCTTACCTGCGTCCATTTGACTCCACCAACAATGCTTTCATCGGTGATGGTGCCTCCAAGAATACGTCTTCTCTCGACGTGGTTTATCGTCCGATCTGGCCGGTAATGGACCCGAAGGACGGGACCAAGCTGGTTGCAACGTTGCCTTATGGTCAAACACTGACGAAGGCTGTCAACGGTCTTCCCGGTGTTCACGACTTCAAGACGGCGCACATTCTCTATCAGCAATCGATCGCGGCAAATATTACCAATGCGGTTATGAGTGCGGTTTTGCACGATCCGACCCGTGAAAAAGCTTGCAGCCTGGGTAGTAAAAGTTTGACGGTCATCCCCAGCGGCATTCAGAAGGATTACTATCAGGGCAAGTATTACTTCCCTCAATTGCCGCCCCATTTATCGTCGCGGCTCTCATACGATCCGAATCGTGGGGCCAACGGTAGTCTAGTGCTGAAAGGTGAATTCAAAGACGAATTGGCCGGAGAAAAGTATGTTCTCTTAAACGTTTTGCGCGATGCGGATCTCGCCGCGACCAAAGCACTCTGTCCCACCGGCGATCCTAATTATACCAAATGGACTCAGTTGGTGGACGCACTCGCCACCAGCGTAGAAACCTTTTACGAATCCCCAACTGTACCGGGGACCTATATTCCAAAAACGAGTGTCTCTGTAGGCGTGGGAGACCTCGCAGTGGTTTCCAACGATAATACCGCAGTTGATTCCTATGCTTTAAGTGCTACCGGGCCCGGCAATGGCTACATCACCTTGATCGAATCGAGTGGAACTGCCTTCACTAAGCCAGGTGATCCTATTTCGATGCACATTTTTAAAATAGGAGGTTCTCTCTATACCGGCGAGTTGAAGGTAATTCCTGCTGCGAATCCTTTGAGTGAACAGGTCACATTCCAACACACCGGTGATCTGGCAGGCCGGGCGGGTGAGTATGCATACGAGTGGAAAATTGCTTCGCCCGTCGATGGTTTGCCGCCGGTAACCGACGCCACGATGTCGCGTTATCTCTCCCTCACCAACGGGATCGGTGCATTTTTATACACGCTTGGGGGAGCAGGGATTCAAGCGCTCTCCGACAACTACGTTGTGATGCGTTATCGCCCGATCAGCACGAACCATCCGCTCTACAAAGCCAGTCCTGCGAATAGTGATTGGTCTGCATGGACGACGCCTCAACTCGCGGAAGGATGGATCAAGCGCGTTCTCGCTGGCATCAATCCCTACAACCAACGCACGAGCGATTTGTTTAATAATCGCGTGAACACCGATGCGAGTATTGTCTCGCAAGCCGGTCATCGTTGGGAAGGGGATATTGCACTGAACATCGATACACTCGACAGCCATGGCTTGATCGAGATCTACGAAACAGTTTTGCGTCGTGGTCGCTCGTTGAGTATCGAATCCGGATTTAATTATGGTCCAGCGAATGACGCTTTACTATTGGCGTCCGGTTATCTCAACGATCTTTATATGATGATGGGCAATGAAGCCTGGGCAGATGCTTCCAACCCAACCATCGGCATCGGCACGAAGGATCAAACCTACGGAGATATTGCGACAGCATTGTTCGCCTTCAAGGGACAAGAGCCTTCACTGCTCGAAGAAGAGCTCGCCCTGCTCCGTGGTCGTGATGATTTTCTGCAGCCCGGTGTTCAGACCGCGCCGTTCTATAATCGGTTGGTCTGGAATTACACCCGTGGCATTGATTCAGGCGAAGTCATTTACGCCCTTAACTACAACATCCTCGATCAGGATCACAATGGTTCCATCGATGCAGCCGATGCCGCTCGTCTCTTTCCGCAGGCGCATGGTGATGCTTACGGACATTATCTCACCGCAATGCAGGGATATTATTCGTTGTTGATGAATCCGAACTTCGATTGGGCTCCTCGTATTGAGGCGGTATCGGTGCTTGGACAGCCGGTCTCAGTCGATTATCTCGACGAGCGCAAATTTGCCGCAGCCGCCGTCGCGGTAGCGCGAACTGGAAAACAGATTTTCGATCTATCGTGGCGGAAAGATTACCAGCCAAATCAGAGCGCAGGTTGGGATTATATGCGGACCACCAAGGTGAATTCGAGTCGTCAGTTCACTACGCCAACGGGCACGACGAACTCTATTCGTTATTGGGGCCTTGATCATTGGGCAGCCCGTACAGGCCAGGGTGCCTATCTGAATTGGGTAATGGGCAATGCCATTTTGCCGGCAGTTGATCCGAACCCGGCGCACGAAGGCATCCAGAAAGTGGACCGCACCACGGTGCCCGAGCTTACCGAATTGCCTGTGGAAGCAGACAACCTCCAGACAGCGATGGAAAACGCGGAAAATGGTATGACTCCGCTGGGCTTATCGCCCGGTAGTGTCGCATTCGACGTGAATCCAAATCAGATCACGGCTGTCGATGGTGGAACGCATTTTGAACAGATTTATCAACGCGCCAAAGTGGCGTTGAAAAATGCCGTGACCGCATTTGATGACGCCAAAGACGTGACGCGTTTGATGCGTTCCGAGCAGGATTCCCTGGCAGACTTCCAGGCAGGCGTGGATAAACAGGAACTATCCTATACCAATTCGCTCATTGACCTCTATGGCACTCCCTATGCGGATGACATCGGAGTTGGGAAACTTTACAAGCAGGCCTATGCCGGACCTGACCTCTTTCACTTTGCTTACGTGGACTCCGCAGAGTTAACGGTTACAAATCTCATGGCTCCTGATCAGGCGACGGAATTTAAAATTGATACTCAGACCTACAGCAGCGCTTACGAAGCAGGCGGTAAGAGCCGTTTTGATTTCGTTGTGTCGGCTTTGAATAACAACCCTGAATACAAGGAGAACGTCCATTACATCAGTTACACGCTGGATTCCCAAGGATCTTTCAAGAAACCCGCGACCTGGACTGGTAAACGTTCCTCCCCTGGAAAAATACAGGATGCGATTTCGAGAATTTTGTTGGCTCGCAACGCGGCGCTTGCGGTGTTGTCTGATAATGCTTCTTTGAAACGCAAATTGGACCGCAGCGTTGAGTATTTTAATGCCCGGGTCGCGGCTGATGAGAGTCTCCATGAAAACGACGTCGCGGCTGCTGGTATCCAGACGGCGGTTCAAAGCGCTCTCTTTGCGGCGAAGATGGCTCAATCGATTTCCGATAATTTCTTCTCAGGATTGGAAAGTACAGCAAATGCTGCAGTGGCAACCATACCGCAAAGCACGGTCGTTGGGTTGGCGAACGGTGGCGATATTCTTTCCGGGGCTCGTGGAGCTATTCTTGCTAGCTATGCTGCCGCCAAAGGAGCGGCCGGATTTGGCGCTTTTGCGAAAGATTTCGCGATCGGAGCGCTGAAGGTCACCAAAGAGAGTTATCTGCGTATCCACGATGCCGAAGTGGTTCAACCGCTCTTGCGCGAAATCGAAGACAAGCGGGAGGTATTGGAATTGGATAACACTTTGAGTGACCTGCAAAGCAGCGTTTTTCCGATCAATCAACGGCTTCAGGAATTGGAGGCAGCCGTGAAGAATTATCAAACGTTAGTCGCAGAAGGGGATCGCGTTCAGCAGGAACGTCAGGTCTTCCGTCAACGTGCGGCCGCCGTCGTTCAGGGATTCCGCACCCGTGACGCAGCCTTCCGCCTTTTCCGTAACGAGAAACTCGAGCGCTACAAGACATTGTTTGATCTGTCTGCCCGCTATGCTTATCTCTCCGCAAATGCCTATGACTACGAGACCGGTTTGCTGAATACCGATACTGGTCGAAGCTTTGTGAATCGCATTCTTAACTCACGGGCGTTGGGTGTAGTTCGCGCGGGCGAACCACAATACGCTGGCAGCGATACCGGCGATCCGGGTCTCTCCAGTGTGCTTGCTGAAATGAAGGCAGACTGGGACGTTGTCCGCGGACGTTTAGGCTTCAACAATCCTGACGCTTACGGCACGACCGCATCTTTGCGCACGGAAAATTATCGCATTCTTCCCGGCACTAATGGCCTTGCCAATTGGCAGGATCTGATGCGTCGAACTAAGAAGGACAATCTTCTGGAAGACCCCGATGTGCGCCGTTACTGCATGCAGATTGATACGGCCAATGGTGTGGCCGTACCCGGATTCATCTTTGAGTTCAGCACAACCATCGGCAACGGATTTAACGTCTTTGGACAACAATTA
>JAQGOU010000574.1 GCA_028293445.1 Verrucomicrobiales bacterium
TCGCTGTCTGTATGCCGTCCGCGGCCAAATAAAGCTGCTGGCGATTCGGGAAGCAGTCGCACACGTTTTATGTATGTACTTATCGTCCTCGCGCCGTCTATCATTGTGTTTCTCGGGGTGCTGGTCTTCATGCTTCCGCGTCGCCTGCGGATGGAGCGTCGTGCCCGAGGGATTTTGGCGGAGCGTCCGGATGCCGAGCAGACTTCGGTGTATCTTCAGTTCCGCTCCGTTCGCTGGAGCGAGAAGACGAAAGACCATGACGCGATGGTGGCAGACATGGCCGCCAAAGGTTGGACATTCTTGAAAGCGAGCGAGGCCAGTCCCGCCCGCACGATTCGTTCCTGGGCTGGCGGCGTGAATATGCACTTTATCCGGCTTTAGCCGCATCGATCGCGAGCCGCCTAATATCCCAGTCGACAGCAACTTTCCGGTTGAATACGCTGCCATTGTGAACTGCGCTATTCCGACGTTGGGTAGGCTCAATTGTTCGCCCCTGCAAACATGAAAAGAATCATCGTGAGCTTGATCTGCGTTCTAGGGATTTGGATACCGCTTTCGGTTCTCATGATGTGGCCACCATTTTGCAGGTATGATGGTGAGTCCGGCGATTCTTGCGTGAATAATTTGCGGCGTATCGATGGAGCGAAAGACCAATACATGATAGAATCCGGGCAAACGAACGGGACAGTGGCGGTGGAAGTGCTCGTAAATCGATATTTCAAAAAACCGCCTGTTTGTCCATCCGGTGGTATTTATCAATTTGGGAGACTCGGAGAAGACCCTGTGTGTTCGCTTGCTAGGGAGACCGCATCACCCGCGATGAAGGAACGGGTCGGTCTATTCGGCTGGAAATGGAAAGTCTGGCCGTCACGAGGGCCCCAAGACCATAAGCTGAGATAAGCATGCTGACATGGCTCACAACAGAGACCGTCCGGCTCGTGAACTATGCGATTGCCTTGGTTATGGCTATGCTGTTGCTCGGGTGCAGGCCCAATAATGACGCAACAATGGCGACAGGAGCTACAAATACCATGCGGAGTGGGAGTTCAAATACCAATCTTCCGGTCACATTGCGGTATGTCGGCAATGCTTCATCCGCAGCTCCTATCACCCCCGCTGAGTGCCCACAGCTCAAGATATATTCTGGCAGGGTCTTTTGGGTAACTAATCACACGACGAACATGGTGAGCGTCAGCATGCAGGTGGAAACCCAACAGTCATCTGGGTGGGTGACGTGGGATGCCAATGCACAAGGAAAATCACCACAAACGCGGCACCAATTGGTGTTTAAAAGGCCGCCGCAGATCGTGAACAACGGAACTGTCTCGTTTCGACTAAAAGAAGAGTTTGTGCTCGCGCCGGGGCAGTCCGGTTATGGAACTCCGCGATTCTCCGAACGGTGGACGATTCCTACGGGCACCGTTTGGAGAGTGAAAACCTTGGTGCAAGAACAAGCGAGTGGCTTCCAAGAGATGATCAGTGTCGCCCGGAATTACCCAGGTATTCTCAATCAGCGCTTGAGAAGCGACGCCACGAACCTGCATCTGAACCCCAAAAGCATGAAGTGGTTTGGACAGCCTATCGAGTGCGGTGGACCGCAGGTTACAGAACAATAAGTCCCAACTTGCCTACGACGATTGGCGACTCCATAAGGTCAATGGGCTTTCGAGGCCAGAGCCGACGAGCTTAATTGAAAGAGGAGCAGATGCACACGCCGCGTAACAATCCTGGCAATTAGCGAAGATAACCCCTGACCAAGCTCCCCTTATACTTGGCGAATTGTCGTGCGTCCCGTTGACGCCTCACCTACCGTTTATTAGTTTTCCGTTCTATTCGTGCAATTCGTTCGCTCGCATTAGTTAAATGAATATAGTTACGCGCTTATTTTGCTCATCGCTCGGCAAGAAATTTGTGATGGCCGCCACCGGCATGTTGCTCTTCCTCTTTGTCGTCGCTCATCTGGTGGGTAACCTGCAAATTTTCCTCGGACGCGAAGCGATTAATCGCTACGGCCACTTTCTCCAGAGCAATCCGGAGCTGATCTGGCCCGCTCGGATCGGGTTGATCGTTCTGGTGGTGTTGCACATCTGGTCGGCGGTGCGGTTGACCATGGAAAACCGGGCGGCTCGTCCGGTCGCTTATGCGAACTATAATCCGACAGTCGCCAGTTATGCCTCCCGCACCATGATGTGGAGCGGATTGATCGTTACGGCTTTCATTATTTATCATCTGTTGCATTTCACGGCGCAGACGCCCGCGGTGAATTTCACCGGACGCGATTTCAAGACGTTGCACGAAACAATGCCGGATGCGTCCATGCGGCACGATGTGTATGGAATGATGGTGGCGGGCTTTTCGAATGTTGGCGTTTCCATCTGGTATATGGCGGCGATGGCTCTGCTCTGTATGCATTTGAGCCATGGCGTTGGCGCGATGTTTCAATCGCTCGGTTGGAAGAAACTTCCTTACAGCCTGTTCCTCAATAAATTTTCCATCGTGGCGGCGTGGCTGATTTTCCTCGGCTACATCTCGATCCCGCTGTCGATCCTGTTTGGTTTCGTCAAATGAGGCGGTCGCTAACTTTAGATTTCCCATGAAACTCGATTCTAAAATTCCAGCCGGGCCCATCGCCCAAAAGTGGGATAAGCATAAATTTGACCTGAAGCTCGTCAATCCGGCCAACAAGCGGAAGTTCGACGTCATCGTCATCGGCACCGGTTTGGCTGGTGCTTCGGCGGCGGCTTCGATGGCGGAGATGGGTTACAACGTGAAGGCATTCTGCTTTCAGGACAGCCCGCGTCGCGCGCACAGCATTGCGGCGCAAGGTGGCATCAACGCCGCGAAGAATTATCAGAACGACGGCGACTCGGTTTACCGTTTGTTCTACGACACGATCAAAGGCGGAGATTTCCGCGCTCGTGAAGCGAACGTTTATCGTCTCGCGCAGGTGAGCGTCAACATCATCGACCAATGCGTGGCGCAGGGTGTTCCGTTCGCGCGCGAATACGGCGGGTTGTTGTCGAATCGCTCGTTCGGTGGATCGCAGGTTTCACGTACGTTTTATGCTCGCGGCCAAACCGGCCAACAATTGCTCATCGGCGCTTACCAGGCGTTGAGCCGTCAGATTGGCCTCGGCAAAGTGAAGATGTATCCACGCACCGAGATGCTGGAGATTGTGCTGGTCGATGGACACGCGAAAGGCGTTGTGATTCGCGATCTCGTCACAGGTGAGATTACGACGCACGCTGGCGATGCTGTCGTTCTGGCCACGGGTGGTTACGGCAATGTTTTTTATCTGTCGACGAATGCGAAAGGTTGCAACGTCACCGCAACATGGCGCGCTTATAAGAAAGGCGCGTGCTTCGCGAATCCTTGTTACACGCAGATTCATCCGACCTGCATCCCAGTGAGCGGCGACCATCAGTCCAAACTGACGTTGATGTCCGAATCGCTCCGCAACGACGGACGCGTCTGGGTCCCGAAACGCAAAGAAGATTGCGGCAAAGCGCCTGACTCCATTCCCGAAGAAGCGCGCGATTATATTCTCGAACGCAAATACCCGAGCTACGGCAACTTGGCTCCTCGCGACATTTCCTCCCGCGCCGCGAAAGAAGCGTGTGACGAAGGTCGAGGTGTCGGACCGGGCGGACTCGGTGTTTACCTGGACTTCGCAGATGCGATTAAGCGTCTCGGCGAAAACACCGTGCGCGAGCGTTACGCCAATCTTTTCGACATGTACGAAAAGATCACCGGCGAGAACGCTTACAAAATCCCGATGCGCATTTATCCCGCCGTCCATTACACAATGGGCGGAACGTGGGTGGATTATAATTTAATGAGCTCGATCCCAGGCTGTTTCGTCCTGGGTGAAGCGAACTTCTCCGATCACGGTGCGAACCGCCTCGGCGCGAGCGCCCTCATGCAAGGTTTGGCGGATGGTTACTTTGTTTTGCCCTATACGATTGGCGATTACTTCGCGACGACCAAACGTCCGAAGCCGACCACCAGCCAACCAGAATTCAAGCAGGCGATGGCGGACGTCGAAGCCCGCACCAAGAAGCTGCTCTCGATCAAAGGCAAGCGCACGGTCAATTCATTCCACAAAGAACTCGGGAAGATCATGTGGGAAAAGTGCGGCATGGCGCGCACCGATAAGAGTCTCAAGGAAGCGCTGCAGCTGATCCCGGCCTTGCGTGAAGAATTCTGGAAGAACGTCAACGTGGCTGGCTCCGGCAATGAACTGAATCAAAATCTGGAACACGCTGGACGCGTCGCCGACTTCCTCGAGTTCGGCGAACTATTGTGCCTCGACGCCTTGGAGCGTAAAGAATCCTGCGGCGGCCATTTCCGGTCGGAATATCAAACCGAAGACGGCGAAGCCAGACGCGACGACGACAATTTTGCCTACGTTGCCGCGTGGGAATACGCAGGCGAAGGCAAAGCGCCGATCTTAAACAAAGAGCCGCTCGTGTATGAGGAAGTGCACATGAGCACGCGGAGTTATAAGTAGGAACTTGAGGTCACAATTTGTGATCTCAAACGGAACTCATCACAATTTGTGATGAGTTAAGAAGCATGAGCAAGACGACTAACAAAGTTATTCCGATCCAACAGGTCGAGAGCCTCATTTACCTCGTTCGAGGGCAGAAGGTCGTTTTAGACAAGGATTTGGGAAAGCTGTACGAAGTTGAAACCCGAGTTCTCAATCAAGCGGTTCGCCGTAATATGGAACGGTTCCCTGCCGATTTTATGTTTGTCCTCACTCGCGAGGAGATCGGAAGGATATCACAAACTGTGACATCCTCTGATTTAAAGTTTTCAAAAAGCGTTTTCGCGTTCACAGAGCAAGGCGTTGCGATGCTTTCTACAGTATTAAAAAGCAGCCGCGCGATTCATGTAAACATCGAAATCATGCGCGCTTTCGTTCGTTTGCGTCAGATGCTCGCTTCGGATACAGAACTTTCCAAACGCCTCAACGATCTAGAGAAAAAGTACGACCATCAATTCAAAATTGTTTTCGACGCCATCCGCGAGTTAATGAGCACGAAAACAACTGTCATTCCGGACAAACGTGAAATCGGTTTTCATACAGCGAAGCCAAAATCGGCAACCAATAGAAGCAAAGCGCTCTCAAGAATTTAGTCATGAACCTCACACTTAAAGTTTGGCGCCAAAAAAATTCCAGCGACGCTGGCGATTTCGAAACATACGAGGCGAAGAATGTCATCGAAGACATGTCGTTTCTCGAAATGCTCGACGTCGTCAATGAAGGCCTGATCTCCCAGGGCAAAGAGCCGATCGCTTTCGATTCCGATTGTCGCGAAGGTATTTGCGGCACGTGCGCGCTCGTCATTAACGGACTCGCTCACGGTGGCATGCGCGGCACGACGGCGTGCCAGTTGCACATGCGTCATTTCAAAGACGGCGAGACGATCACGATTGAACCGTGGCGCGCGGCGGCGTTTCCTGTCCTGCGCGATTTGGTGACTGATCGTGGTTCCTTCGATCGCATTATTCAGGCGGGCGGTTTCGTTTCCGTGAACACTGGCGGCACTCCCGACGCGAATTGCATTCCTATTCCGAAGGTCGCCGCTGATGAAGCGATGGACGCTGCGGCGTGCATCGGTTGTGGCGCTTGCGTTGCGGCGTGTAAAAATGCTTCAGCGATGTTGTTCGTCTCTGCGAAGGTTTCGCATCTCGCGGTTCTGCCCCAAGGCAAAGCCGAAGCGGAACGTCGTGTGTTGAACATGGTCAAGCAGATGGACGCCGAAGGTTTTGGTAACTGCACGGTCACTGGATCCTGCGAAGCGGTTTGCCCGAAAGAAATCAGTCTCGACTTTATTGCCAAGCTCAACCGCGAATACGGTAAAGCTGTTTTGAAGAACCGCGCCGAAGCCAAGGTTGTTGCCGGCGCGTAGAGCGGAAAAATTTTACAGGGCCAAAGGCCCGCACAATACCAGCCTGGGCCAAGGGCCCAGGTGGACCCCCAACCACCGATTTTAGGGCTATAGGCCCGTTTTATTTGAATTCCCGATTGGATCGAGCTTTCAGCCCTTGCCTCCGTGTTGCCACGCCCATGGGGCGTTGCCCCATGCTGATATGGCGCGGGCCTGTGGCCCTAGCTCACTAATTTCGCCGTTAAGCCCCCCAAAAGATCTCAACAATTCTTTGTCCAGTTTCGGATCTCTTGGACATCTTTACGGTAGATGACTGAGAGAACTGACAATGAGTTGCTCGCCGAGTTCGTCGGGACCCAATCGGAGACCGCCTTTGCCGCCCTCGTTGCGCGGTACGTAAACCTCGTCTATTCCGCCGCGCTACGCTTCACCCGGAATCCGCATCAGGCCGAGGAGATTACGCAGGTTGTCTTCATGATTCTGGCGCAGAAAGCCCGCAGCCTGGGACGGAATGTTGTGCTTTCGGGTTGGCTCTATCAAACCGCGCGCTTCACCGCGGCTAATGTTCTGAAGAATGAAATCCGCCGCCAACGGCGCGAACAGGAGGCTTATATGCAATCCACCTTGAATGAAGCCGCCTCGGATCAGTGGGAACAAATGGCGCCGTGGCTGGACGAGGCGATGGGGGAACTCGGTGAAAGCGACCGCAATGCGATTCTCTTGCGGTTTTTCGAAAACAAATCTGCACTCGAAGTGGCTGGTGCGTTGAAAATCAAAGAGGAAGCAGCGCACAAACGCGTCCGTCGCGCGTTGGAGAAGTTGCGGAAGATTTTTCTCAAACGCGGCGTGGTTTCGACGACGAGCGTTATTGCGGGAATGGTTTCGGCGAATTCGATCCAAGCCGCACCCGCGAGTCTGGCCCTGACCGCGACCGCGGCCACCGCAAAGGGCGCAGCCGTTGGAGGTTCTATCACGGCGCTGATGAACGCGACCTTGAAGGCGATGGCCTGGGTGAAGGTAAAGTTCGCGCTCGGTGTGGCTGCTTCGGTGTTGGTGGCGGGTGGTGTCGCCGTGGCGATTGTGAATGGTAAGAACGAGCCGCCCGCGAATCCGGTGCTCGCGCGGCAAATTTTACAAGCCGTCTTCGGTCGGATCAGCGCACCGTTGCCGGCACAGATGCGATTTGTGTCAGAATCCGAAGTCGTGAACAAACCGTGGACCGAGGAGCAAGTCCGCGCGGAAGTCCAGCGGCAGGAGGATGAGACTCGTAAGCGAGAGGGCCAGATTAAAGGTTTGCGCGATGAAGACTGGGCGAAGATGCCCAAAAAAGCGCAGGAACAAAGGAAGCGCTCCCTGGCAGAGTTGAACGCGATCAGGGCGGAATCCACTCGACGCTACCACGGCACGCGCACCTTCATTCAACAGGAGTGGCTATCCGGCGGCCTCTGGCGGCTTGACCAGACAGAGACCACGCCCCAATCGGAAATATTGCGCAAGCTGGATGAGCCACTGCCGCCAGGAATGGTCTATGAGAAAACCATGGTGAACGTCAACGATCCGAGTTTCGCGCCGTTGACGTCCGGCATGCTGGATCACCGGCTTCGGGCGGTGTGGGGTCAGAATTCCCATTGGACGCAGGAGAAATCATGGGAGGCCGCCACGCTCGAATCGCACTTTGCGTTTCTGCTGACCTTTGCCCTCAGCGACATGGTGAATACAACCCAACTTCTAAAAGCCAAACCTAAAGCGGAGAAGGATATCGATTCGTTCGCTGGCGTGACACTCGACACCAATAAACTGGAAGCGTTGGCGACGGGTCACGATGGTCGATGGACCGTGGTCACAGAGGAAACCGTTTTGAACGGACGAAAACTTGCGGTGCTCCGGTTGAAGGGCAAAACCATCAGTCTCGCCCATGGGGAGGAAGTCGCGTTCTTCGTGGATCCGAATCATGCGACGAATATTTATCGGATCGAGTTGACGGGAATGCCGTTGATCAAGACGCCATATATCTCTATCCGCGACGACTTCGATACGAACGGTTTCCCGCACACCTGGATTGTCGAGACGCCGACTGAGACCACACAGCGGAAAACGATGAAGTTCAAAGAAGTGGAGATGAACGCCACGTTTGAAAACAAAGAGGTGTTTCAGTTACAGGCTCCGGCTGGCTATAAGCTCTATTGAGAATTGTAGAGCGGTTGCCAAAAGTAATTTCCAGATAGATCGGAGGGGCGAGGGCGCTGGCGAAAGGCGCGCGGCGTTTACGCCGCTTCAACGTGATCACTAGAGCATGCCTTTTGAATTCTCCAGGGTTTTCGTCAGTCGTGCAGTGAAGCGGCATAAATGCCGCGCGCCCTTTCCTCAGCGCGACCGACCGGGCATTCCGGAAATTGCTTTTGGCAATCGCTATAGTAGTGATGGTCTTTCCGTGCGGCAGGTAGGTATGAAGCGTAATACTCTGAAAATCTTTGGTCGGGAAATCGAAGCATTACGCGTCATGGTCCAATAATCTGCGCTGGAAAAAGGGAGCATGACGCGAAAAATCCGGTTTTCCGCAGCAGGAAAGTCGGACCATGACGCTCATTCCCTGATTTTCTGCGGCGGGAAAGAGGAGCATTGCGCTCATTCTCGGAATTTTTCTTCCGGGAAACAGGAGCAGGACGCGAAAAACGTAAAAAAACGCTCTGGAAAAGTGAGTACAACGCGTCATGGTCCACTTTTCCGTCGCGCCAAAGAGGAGCATGACGCGCATTGCTCCCGTGTCTGGCTTCTTTTGACCACATTATCCGTCCTGCTCCTGTTTGCCGGATCGGAAACTCGGGGAATGATGCCCATTCCCGGAATTTTTCTTCCGGGAA
>JAQGOU010000590.1 GCA_028293445.1 Verrucomicrobiales bacterium
TTTGCCGAAAATCGTCGTCATGAGTCTCCGGGTGACCTTCGACGCGACGAAATTTCGCGTTTTTGGATTTTGGTGAGCGTTTTCTCCGCGAAAAAGGTCGCCCGGAGTCTCGGGTCGATGATTTTCACGGCGACGGAGGGTGCCGGGAGTCTCCGGGTGAACATTTTAAGCGCGATATTGGTTACTTTATTCCAAAAACGTCGACGTGAAGCACTCATAAACAATGACTTAGAAGAAATAGAGTAACGCGGAGCGCGGAAATCCGAACGCGGAAAGGCGGCAAAACTCAAAGGAGAGTTTAGACACCAATTAACACGAATTCTGCACGAATTTTAAGGCAGAAAATGAAGAGGAACCGGGGTTAACGACGGATTACCGATATGTCGTTCGTGATTTCGATTTCCCTCTCTCGGTTGCGGGTCCACCGTGCTGGGTATATTCATGTTCATTCGTGGTTTAACTGCTCGTTCCGGCAATCCCAGATGCAATTCTGAGTTTCACAGGAACTCGCATCTCGTATATCGTTTCCCAGGTGATGAACTTGTTATCGATACGCAACGAAAGCGTTCACTTCTGAATCGCAATTGTCGCCGCTGGAGTGATCTAAATGCGGCACTTAAAGTAAAACCACGAATGAACACTAATAAACACGAATGGAAATAATGTTTTGAAGATCAAATCAAAGTATCGCATGTGCTCTGTCCAAACCGTTCTGATTTGTGTTCCTTCGTGTCCATTCGTGGTTTCAACTCCCCTCTTTAGATTTACTGTTCCGTGTCATCCCGCATGATTCCTTTCACCCTGCCTCCCGATTACCCGCGTATCAAGCTGGTGAACAGTTTCCATGAACTCGTCACGACCCGTTTCGAAGGCGGCGTCAACGCCCTCTGCTGGCAACGCACGCTGCCGGGTGATTTCCGTGAAATCGTGGAACGTCTTGGTGCCAGCGAGGGGATAACCACCCTCGACGAGTCACGACTCAATAGCCTCCCTGTGAGTGCCGCAGGCAAAGTGGCCATAAATATTCTCCTCGAAGATCAGCGACTGCTCCGGGAGCACGCGCTGGATCCCGTCCTCAACTGCATCAATGGCTATCCGCGCGACGAAAATCCGGGGCCCGTGCCGACGGATGTCTTTTCCTTTCACACCGACAGCGCGACGGTTGAAACCGACACCTATCTTTGCACTTACCATGGACCTGCGAGCGAAGGCCTGCGCAACGACGAAGCGCAACGGCGTGTCGACATCCCCGAAACGCGTGCCGAACTCCTCAAGCTTTACGGAGGAGAAGACAACGCCGACTTCCTCGAATACCTCAAAGAAAACTGCTACGATCTCCACTACGCCCCTGCCTCACAGGCGCAACCTTTTTCATTCGGCCTCGGCAATCTCTGGCGCATTGCCGTGGACTATCCCGGCAGTCCGGTCCCTCCCTGCATCCACCGCGCTCCCGAAACCGCTCCCGGCGAATCACCACGGTTACTGCTGATCAGTTGAGATAATTGGGGAGGCTGTGAAAAGGAGCGGGCCATCGTTTCTTATCCGTGTTCGTCCGTGTCGTGGTTCAACTGCATCGTTCGCGCCGATTGGCATTGTCCCGCCAGACGGCAAAAGTTAATCTCTAATGAAATGAAACCCCAAGCACTCCTCTGGCTCATGGCGTTTTCTTTTTGGGCAGACAGCTCAAGATTGGTTGCCGAAGATGCTCCAGCGGATCGCTCCATTCCAACCCTCTCCGCAATTCAAAGTGCTTCGACGGACAGTGATGCGCATCGCACTGAGCAGTTTCAAGCGGCCTTTCTTCAATTCCCTTTATTGAACCCTTCGACCAATGGCGTGGGTGAACCAACGTTTCAAACGATCACCTTGACCAATCCTGTGGCGATCGACGGCACCGCTTACTACGGTTTTAGATTTCAAGTTCCCAGGCGCGAGAAGCACGAAGATTTTGTTTGGACGTTTGCCGCACCGAAGGATTGGATTCATTGGTATATCGTGCCTGCCACCGGCCGCATGGAAGGCTTCAAAGACTTCGACGAGCGGCCCAGAGGAAATTACATGGGAGCGGAGATACTATTCCCGCGTGGTGGAAAAAGATTCTATTTGCAAAACCTTTCCGGGACTTCGATTCAGGACGGCGAGACGTATTTGATCTGGCTTAAATTCGACGGTCAAAAGCCGACGCATTTATCGCTGACTTTTTCCTTTACCGACATGGCGAAGGCGGGCAAAAACCGATTCGCAGCCATGGAAAAATTGTTCGGCCTCAATCGTCCGGCCAGTCAGCCATTCGTCAATCCAGCCAATGGTCACACTTATATCCTGCTCCGGTCGGCCACCTGGAAAAAATCTGAAGCGCAGGCCGTGGCCATGGGCGGTCATCTGGCGACCGTGCGCAATCAAGCCGAGGAGGATTGGCTACTGCAAACGTTCGGACGGCTCGGCGGCGCGCCGCGATTGCTCTGGATCGGTTTGAATGACACGGCCAACAAATTTCATTTCGGCTGGAGCAGCGGTGAATCGGTTTCCTATACCTGCTGGGCGAAAGGTGAGCCGAACAACGTCGGGCGCGGAGAGGATTTTGTCGCGATTTTTTATCCCGGCCACGATCAGGGAGGTAAATGGAATGATTGGAATGACAGGGCCAAAGACCCAATCGGGTTGCCGATGAATGGCGTCGTCGAAATCGTTTCGCCCGAGGCGGCACGAGTTGCAACTCCAGTGAAAACCGCGAAAGCATCCACCGGTGCAAATGCCACTTCGACTTCAGCGAACAGCATCTCCGCCACGCAGTCCGTCGCGAATTCCACGTCAGAAGCTATGGTGGTTGAAATACGGCCCTCGATAATTGTGACCAATGACAGTGGCAGCATCCGGTTGCAATGGCCGGTCTCCGCCGTGAATTACATGCTGGAAACTACGACGAATATGGCAAAGCCATTTACCATGTTCGGTTATTCGGAGCGGACGAATGTGGAGGCAGGTGTGGTTTACACCACCATTACGAATCCGGTGCCGCAAATGTTTTTCCGATTGCGTCGTCCGTAATTTTTCATAATCGGTGTCAATGGTTGAATCACAGACTGGTTCATGCATCGCCGCCATTCCTTTAGGAACTGGGAAACGCGATAGCCGATAGCCGATAGCCGATAGCCGATAGCTGATAGCTGATAGCTGATCGGAGTGACGGGAACAAATCGAACTGGTTACTACGGTTTTGTGGCTGGTGTTGCGGGAGGCTTGGCTTCCGCTTCGCCGGGGAGATTAAGTTTTGTGCGTAGGCGCGCGGCAGCTTCCGGACCCAGACCCATTTTCGGGTCCAGCAGGTTCTTGATGACACTGGCTTTCATGTCGGCAAGCGGCGGCAATCCGACGCGAATTTCTGCCCCTGCCACTTTTGCACTGAAGGTGGTATAAACTTTCGTGGCCAACCGTTCGTAATTCACCGCCCGGTCATCTTCATCCTGAATCAATGCCAAACACGCCTGAACCAATAGTCCATTGATGGCCGCCGCCGTTTTATTCGCGTCTGTTTCACTCGTGATCTCCGTGACATTTTGAACCGCGTAATCATCGAGACTCAAGGTGGCAGGAACCGCTTCGGGATATTTACTCTTCAGGTAATCAAACCAATACTGCGCCTCTCGCTGGCGATTATAGAGATAGAGATAATACGGCACCTTCTTGAGGAAGTTCTTGTGACCTGTCCGGGGCTGATCTTTCAACGTGGGATCATTGGACTTCAATAACTCCTCGTAGGCTTTGTTTACATTCGTGACGGCATCGAGATTCGGACGCAACGCAGGGGGACCAAACTTATTCTCATCCAAAGCACCGCGCTCAAAAGACATCTGCATCGTCTGATAAATCGATCGATAAAGTGTGTTCTGGTCTTCTGGTTTGCCGCGACGGCGTCCAACGTCGGCCCAATAAATCGCGTGCGCATCCGGTAACCGCCATTCCAAAGGACCGTAGTTCTGGTCGACTTCGCGCATGATCTGCGGGTCCATCTTGTAGGTCTCGCGCAGCACCTTGACCCGTTGCTTCTGTTGATCGGTTTTCGGGTTCAGGAGTTCTTCGAAATTCGGTTTACCCCCGAACAGCGTATCCATTTCACGAAACCATTCCGACTTATAATACTTATGCGCATCGTCGAGGTTCTGCCCTATTTTGTGTTGGAAAAACCAGGAGAGCTCCCGATACAAGAGGGTTTCGTCGGGATTGAAACGGATGCCGTCGTCACGCAACAACTCGATCCCGCGACGCACCCAACGCCAACGATCCTCCGGCGCAGGAAACTTGACGGAAATATTGTAAGCCATGTTCCAGGCCTGCACGGTCCAGACCTGGACAAAGTGTGGTTCCAGTTTTGTGATCCAATCGGCCAACTGCACCATCTCGAAATGTTTGTCTTCCTGTTGCAGTTCATCGGCGCGGATCCAAAGGACGTTAGCGATTAAACCGCGAAAGCCGCCGAGTGCTACCGTAGTAAACGCGAGCACGGGAGGAGCATTTTCGAGCGGAGTAATCTTGGTCAGGCCGAGAGTATCGCGACTACGATTCAATTCGCGTTGCGCCCGCGAAACACCAAACAACAGGAGGAGCATGAGCGCGACCAGCGTTGGCTTATAGAATTTGCTCTC
>JAQGOU010000609.1 GCA_028293445.1 Verrucomicrobiales bacterium
GCTGGCAATTCTGCTGGCAATTTTCAGCACTCGAACGGGTTTTCATATCTCGTTCTCAGAGGCCGCACGAGATGTAACGAAAAACGTCCCCGCCCTGCCCTATTCACTTTAGCATTTCACTTGTTAAGGATGCTCCTCCAAGAAAGTATTTCGCGATCAAATTAGATTTGCGCTTTTGCTTTCATTGGCCCTGACTCAGCTCCCGGCGGCCCATCAGGATGCCTTTACAGCCTTATCAGTGGGCAGTGAAAAATGCCGCGTCCATTAAAGGACAACCGCAAAATATTGCGGTGGTGGGTGAGAGTGCTGGGGGTAATTTGGCGGCGGCGGCCGTTGCCATGATGGCGCGAGATCAGCATGTGCAACTGCCGGTGCATGAAGTTTTGGTTTATCCGATCGCAGCTCATCATTTCAACATCCCTTCCTACCAGGAGAACGCCAACGCCAAGCCGCTGAACAAGGCGATGATGCAATGGTTTTTGAACAATATCTACCGAGCCCGAAAGAGGCGCAAAGCCCAATGGTTTCTCTTGTGACCACTTCGAATCTGAAAGGATTGCCTCCTACGACAATCATTAATGCCCAAATTGATCCATTGCGTTCGGAAGGCGAAATGCTCGCAGGGAAACTGCAACATGGCCGGCGTCAAAGTGGATCACAAGACTTACAATGGCGTGGATGAGCAAGAAAGCAGAGTTACCTGAAAATCACCAGCGTGTGCTTCGGGTTGAACAACCGAGTCTCATCGCTTCTCGACTAAAGTATTACTGTGGAGTAGTCAGTGATTGCGTGCGAGCCAAAATCAATTGCAACGACCGGTTGTGGAAGGATCTGTTGGAACAGGCGCTTAAGCAGGGCCGCGAAGTGGAGTTGATAAATCCTGACGATGTGGAGGATGGTCCTTACTGCGAGCGAATGGCTCGTGATTTCAAAATGGTTTTCCGCATCGATCCATCCAACGGTTATGGATCTTTTGCCAAGGAGCGAGCCAAGCCTGAATAGAAGCGGGGCTTTTGAGTGGCATGCGTAGCTCCAGGAATCCTTGATTGCCAGCCTCTCCAGAAATTCTACAGTGGAGCAGTGTTGTTCGGATTCGCCTGCATCGTTGTTTGTATAATCGCCTATGCCGCATATTTCTGCATTGTCGTGAGTAAACGCACCACCGCGGAGCGTAAAAAACGGTTGAAGGAGCGGCGGGAACTGGAAGGCGATCAAACGCACACGCACCGGTGATGTCAGGGGCGCCAGGGTTCTCGATAGCGTTGTTCCAATCAATCACAATTCCCAAAAGGTCAACGACACTGCAGGCGGAAATCAGTGCACGCCGTCATATTCTCTTTCTTTTTTCCCGCTGCGCTGCTTTCAGGTTCCAGGCCAATGGGGATAGTGCCTACGAGGATTTGGGCATTCACAGCTACATTGAAAAACCGCGTGACAATGCCGACCCACCAAAAGATGCAAAGGTCTGATTCATTCAGTTGCCTTCAATTGTAGCCAGAATCGGCTTTCCTTTGCCGGCTCGGATTCCAATCCCACGCTGTCTTTCATACGCTCTATGGCTTTGCGCATGATCGGTGATCCCATGGCATTACCTTCGTATTCATTGCTGCCATTGGATGCGCTGAAACATCTCAAACAGGCGGAGTTATTCGTAGCGCAACGCTTCAATTGGATCGAGCCGCGACGCTTTCCATGCGGGATAATAACCGAAGATAATTCCGACCGTCACCGATACCCCAACAGCGGCGAAAATGGCGGGAAGCGACACAATGGTGGGCCAATGCAACAGCGCCGTAATAGCTACAGATGCACCACGCCCCAGCAGAATTCCGACAATGCCTCCGGCCAGGCACAACACCACCGCCTCCACGAGAAATTGCCGCAAAATATCTTTCGCCCGCGCGCCCACCGCCATGCGTAAGCCGATCTCTTTCGTCCGCTCGGTCACCGAGACAAGCATGATGTTCATGATGCCGACTCCGCCCACGACCAAAGAAATCAACGCAACGACCAGCAGCTGGTTGGTCATGACCCGACTCGTGGATGCGAGCGCCTGAGAGATTTCGGTCAGATCGCGAATTCTGAAATCATCCGGCGCACCATCGTGGAGCCGATGCCGGTCGCGTAAGAGGCTGGTGATCTGTTTAATCGCCACAGGAATATCCTCCGGCGAAGCTGCGGATACCCAGACGTCGTCGAGGTCAGCAAAGCGAGTGAGTTGGGGTAAGTCGGCGGCCTGCATGGCTGACGGTTGGGAATAGAGCGCTACCTGGTGATTTGGATAAAGTTGATTCAATGAATTCACCTGGCCGGAGGAAGCGGAGGAACCTCCTGATGTAGGAGCCGATTGCCGGACACCAGTGACGCGAAATTTCACCATTGTCCATGGCGCGATCACTACGTCATCCTGGTCGCGTCCCATCATGTTTGCACCTTTGCGTTTCAGAATGCCGATAACTTTCATGGCCACATTTTTGACCCGGATTTCTTTACCTAACGGCGATTCCGTGCCGAATAGCTGACGCACGATCGTCTGCCCAACCAGACAAACGGAGGCGGTTGCACGAACGTCCTCGTCGGTAAAGCAATCGCCCTCGGCGAGATCCCATTTGCGCACTTTTAGAAATCCCGGCGTCGTTCCGAGCACGCGATCGGGCAGCCAATTGCGATTGCCATAAATAATCTGAGCACGGCAATCCACACTGGGAGCAGACCATCTCACCGCGCTGCACTCATTTCGAATTGCTTCTGCGTCCTCCGGCGTCAACGTCACACGACCGCCGCCTCCGGAACTGACTCCGCCGACCGACGAAGAGCTGGGATCAATCTGGATCACGTTCGCCCCAAGGCTGGAAATGGTCTGTTCGATGGAGTTGGAAGAGCCACGGCCAATTTCCATCATGGCAATGACGGCGGCGATGCCGATGATGATTCCTAAACAGGTAAGAATGGATCGCATCACGTTGCGGCGTAACGCGTGCAATGCCATGCCGAGAATTTTCCCGCCGGCTTTGATGATGTCCCATCCGGTTTCCGCCCGGGGAGTCGCTGCTGTGCGTGTCGGCGCGGCTTTCACTGGTCCCAATACCTGTTGCGGCGACCCTTCTTCCACGATCACTCCGTCTTTCATCCGGATGACACGTTTTGCATGACGCGCGACATTGTCGTCGTGCGTCACGATGATGATCGTGAGACCCTCGTCCTCGTTGAGTTTCTGAAACATCTTCAGGACATCCTCGGTCGTGCGCGAGTCGAGGTTGCCGGTGGGTTCATCGGCGAACAAAAGAGGCGGACGATTAATCAGAGAACGAGCAATGGCAACGCGCTGTTGCTGGCCGCCCGAGAGTTGCGATGGTTCATGGTCCATGCGCTCCCCCAGCCCCACCAGCTTTAACATGGCTTCCGCACGTTCGTGGCATTCCTTCTTCGAAAGATGTCCGGCCGTGTAACTCAACGGCATCATGACATTTTGCAACGCGCTCGTTCGTGGTAGCAGATTGAAATTTTGAAAAACGAAACCGATCTTCGCATTGCGTATCATTGCCCGCTGCTCCGCAGATATCGCAGAAATCTCCTGTCCATCGAGCCAGTAAGCTCCCGCCGTCGGCCTGTCGAGGCAGCCGAGAATATTCATCAGCGTGCTTTTGCCGGACCCGCTGGTGCCAATCAGGGCAATTAATTCCCCGCGCTCAATCTTCAGCGTGACGTCATGCAACACCGGAATCTCCATCTCGCCACGGCGATAGATTTTTTGGATGTTTTCCAGTTTGATGAGTTCCATATCGGAAGATCGTTGGGATGAATGACTGAATGAGATGGCACGAACAACTCAACGTTTAATCACTTGTGGAATAAACGGATTCTGTGTGTTCGCCTGCGCGTTGGCCGCCATATCGCCTATCACCACGCCCTGGCCTTCCTGCAATTTTTCTCCGGTCACGGCGGTATTCGCCCCATCCGAAGTGCCGATCTTTACATCCAATGGCCGAACGAATTCGCCCTCCTGAATCCAGACGACGGCCGGCCGATCCTTACCGCCTTTATTCTTCTTTCCTGGTTTGGCGTCACTGGAGGAATCACTAGTGGATGGTTCCACTGCGTTCTGCGCGCGGGCGTCGGGAGCAACCTGTTGCATCGAAGCGGGAGACCAACGTAGTGCAGCATTCGGAACCAACAATACATCGGCTTCCTTCCGCACCACGAAACGCACATTCGCGGTCAGATAGGGAAGCAGCGCGTTGTCCTTGTTTTCGGTGTTCACTTCGACCGTGTACATGACGACATTTTGCGTCATCGTCGCGTTGAGCCGGACTTTGCCCACCGTGCCATCGAACTGCCTTCCACCATAAGCATCGCAGGTGAATGTCACGGGCGCGCCCGGAACAATTCGGACCACGTCTGCTTCGTTGACCGCCACCCAGATCTGCATGCGCGTTAAATCTTTGGCGATCAGAAAGAGACTCGGCGCGTTGAGACTCGATACGACTGTCTGACCGATATTGACGCGCCGATCAATGACAACGCCTCTGACCGGAGATTTAATCACGCAGAAAGCCAGGTTTCTCTCTGCCTTATCAAGGGCGGCCTGCGCTTGCACTGTGGCTGCTTTCGCCTGTGCGATGGCTGCGTGCGCTACCGCAACATTTGCTTTGGCAATTTCGTGATTGGCCTGCGCGGTATCATAGTCTACCTGCGCCACCAACTTGGATTCCTGGAGCGACTGAGTCCGTTTCCATTCCGCGTTTGCCTGGATCAGTTTCGCTTTCATCTGGTCGAGATTTGCTGCAGCGGTCATTTCTCCCGCCTTATCCCGCTCCATTTGCGCCTTCGCTACCGCAAGATCGGCGGCATAAACGGAGTCGTCGATTCTTGCGAGCACCGCCCCTTCTTCCACGATCGAGCCGTAGTTAATCGTCTTGCCATTGATGTCCGTCCCGAAACTCTTGATCAACCCGGCTACCTGCGCCCCGATATCCACGACTTCTTCGGGCTCAATCGTTCCGCTAGCGCTGATGGTTGCCGATACCTCACCTCGTTTCACCGGGGCCGTTCGGAACGACATTTTAGCGTGACCACGCGCTTGCCACCACCAGCCTCCTCCTAGGCAAATAATTGCCACGATGATAATTGCCGGGAACGGTCGTTTAAGAACATTTTGCATGAGATCGTTTTCCGCCGCTGTAAATTCGGTTCGACGTCGATTGAAACCTAGGAAGAGCCTAAGGAAGATTTGCCCGGCAACCACGCTTTTTAAAATGAAAATCTCGTCATGAAAGGACGGCCACTATTTTAGCTGCCATCCCTGACGGCGCTCAAAGTTGTTTTGATCCCCGAAACTCTCTCAGAATCCCGGTCAGCCATTCGGCGCTCGGGATTTCCCTTCCACCTTTGAGTCGTATCACGTATGGCTTGCCCGATGTCGCGCTTTTAGTCGCGGCTAACCGAATAAAATCTTCGGGGGTTTTGATCTCCTTCTTGAAGTGCTCGTATTTTTTGCGCAGATGGTCGGATGCCTGTTTGCCTGTGTATTCGCTTCCATTGCGGATGAAGATCGCGTCAGAGCGGGCAATGAAATGCAAAAGGTGGTTTACGCTTTTTTCCACGTCGGCCGCCGGCTGGGCGAAGGATAAAAAGGGAAACAATAAGCACAGGGTGAATAGGATTCTCGTCATGCTTTAGATAGAGCTATCTTAGCGCCGTTTGACAATGAGTAAAGTCGCTGACACCACCGTCGTGGAACGCAAAGCGGCAGGTTGGAGACAACACCATTTTCAAAAATGACAACAAATTAATTCGCTGTTCATCCCCTATTCATCCAGATGATATATTAATTATCTATCAAGTGTGTAGATTCACGTTAAACAGCATGCATGCAGGCGATGGTATTCTTGCGACAGCAAGCGACGCAGTGCCTCGCGTCAGGGAAATGAGATGAAAAAACTACTTTTAATTATCGGCGTTTCTGGGGTTGTCTTTGCCTTCGCCTTCTTCATCGGATCGAGCCGGCAAGCAGCGATCGATGCTGCCCGACTGGCCGAACAGAGAGCAGCATGGGAAGCAGAAAAGGCGGCACTTCAAGCTGTCCAGGCCCCGGCACCAAAAGGTCCCACCGTGGTGGATCGGGTCGTGCGAGTGGAATCGGTGAAGAAGGTCAGTCCGCAAGAGCTAATTGAAAGACTTCGCGCTGCGGATTTTGGGCAAAACCCTAATCGGCGCTTCCGCGTTGCGATTCAGCAATTTGAAGACCTGATCGAAATTGGAACCAACGCGTTGCCTCCCATCGGCCAATTTCTCGCTGAAAACCAGGATGTGGATTACAACTTTGGGAGCCATAGCTATGGAAACAGTTCCAGGGGACAGACCAGTTTAATCCCGTCATCGCTCCGATTTGGACTATTTGATGTTGTCACACAAATCGGCGGCGACGGGGCAGAGAAAATTTTGGCCGGAGCTTTGCAAACCACGGGCCGAGGAGTTGAAGTATCTTACCTCGCCAAGGCGCTGGAGGCCATGGCACCCAACCGTTACCGCGAATTGGCGGTTTCCGTCGCGCGTGATTTGTTGACCCATCCCGTGTCCACTACGGACAAGTATGACCGCAATTATCTTTACGGGGTCTTATCGATGTTCAACGACCGTTCATTAGTTGCGCAGGCCCAGAGCCAAATCATCCAACCGGACGGGCAGATCGATCAGGTTTCGTTGCGATATCTGGAAAAGACCCTTGGCCAGCAAGCGGTGGCAGTAGCGGCACAGGTCTATGACGATACCCGTGTCGATCCTGCAAAAAAGGAACCATTAGCGCGGGTAGCGCTCTACTTCTCCGGCCTTGATCCGCAAGCAAACGAGCTCTTCGATAAAGCAATCAATGACAATGGGCTTTCGCCCAGGACTCGTCGCCATTTGATGGAGGATTTAAACCAGGACGGCATAGCTGATAGAAAAAATCCAACAGCGAGCGACGAGAAAATTATTGAAGCACGTTTGCAACTCATTGCCAAATACCAGGGGCTTTTTACCGATCCCGAATTGATCCGAGGTGTTAATGAAGCATCAAAGGACCTTAACCGGATGTTGACACCTCGGGTACCCCGCCAAAAATGAGCATCCGCAAAAAGAAGCACGATCAGAAGGTCGCAAGAGTTGGTAAGTTGGCTGGTTCTCTATGAATTGGCAGAAAATCAATTCTGACTTTCAGCCCCTCGCCGATAGGGTTAACACCCCAATCAGAATGGCGTCGTCGTTGTCAAATCCATTGAAGCTAGCGACGGCAATGGCGTCCACGGCGTTTCCCGCGGCGACCGACGCGGCTCTTGAAATGTTGCGCGCAGGGGGCAATGCGATCGACGCTGCCATGGCGGCAGCCTGGGCTTTGAGTGTGTGCGAACCCAGCGGCTCGGGACTTGGAGGCAAGACCGTCATGCTGATTCGCTTTGCCGACGGCAAAACAACGGTAGTGGACGGGCGGTCACAGGGTCCAGCATCCGTTTCCAAACAACAAGTCACCCGCGCCCAACAAAAGCTGGGTTATCGGGCGTGTTCCATTCCGACGACAGTGGCTGCTTTGGGGCATGCCCAACGGCTTTATGGCGTCCTGCCGCTGGCGCAGGTGATGGAGCCGTCCATCCGTTTGGCGGAGGAAGGCTTTGCCTTGACCAAATTGTACTGTCGCCAGTTGAAATGGTGTCAGGACGATCTCCGATCGAATCCGGCATCGAGCCGGATTTTTTTGAACAACGGTGAGCTGTTCCAAGTAGGTGACGTTTTCCGTCAGCCCATTCTCGCCAAAACGCTGCGACGATTGGCACAGGTCGGAACCGAAGATTTTTATTCCGGCCAGATCGCCCGCGATATCGTCAGCGACATGGCCCAACACGGCGGACTCATGGCATTGTCCGATTTGTCTGAGTGCGTTCAACCGGTCCAGTGCGACGCGATGAGTGCCAGCTATCGGGGCCATCAGATGTTGAGTGTTCCTCCTCCCGGCGGTGGCCTGCAACTTTTTCTGGCGTTGAAAATCCTCGAACAATTTTCCGCCGATGAGTTGCGGGGCGATCAGGAGAGGCAGTATGAAGCGGTGGGTCAAGTGATCCAAACCGTTTTTCGCGAACGCGATTCGTGGTCGGTAACACAACAAAGTCTCACGTCTTCAATGGCGAGGTGGATGTTGAGTGAGGAGCGGGCTTTGGAGCTGTTCCAGAAAACAAACTGGCCCCCGAGTGAAGTGTCAGCCGAAGATTTGGCTGAGGATGAAGAACCGGGAGAGACGACGCATCTTTGCACGTCGGACAGGGAGGGCAACGTCGTGTCGCTCACACAATCCATTCAGTCGCTGTTCGGAGCCAAAGTCTCCAACGGAGAACTGGGATTTCTCTATAACAACAGCCTTTGCACCTGTCCGCGCCGCGAGCACCCGTATCAGTTAAAAGGTCGTTGCCTGCCGCGGTCGAACATGGCCCCGACAATTTTGCTGCGGGACGGTCATCCCTTTCTGGCGCTGGGCGCCGCCGGCAGCCGACGGATTATTTCGTCCATCCTGCAAGTTATCAGCGGCGTCATTGATCACCAACTCCCGCTGACGGAAGCCATGAGCCGCGCCCGAATTCACGTGATGATCAGCGGCAAGACGCATCTCGAAAAGGCGGCGGCCACCCCGTCGCTCGAGGCGAAGCTTGCGAAACGTTTCGGCGAGGTTCGCATTCGCGCCAGGCGGAGTTATTTCATGGGCGCAGTCCAGGCGATTCAATTTGTTCCGGGCGGCGGTTGCATTGGTGCGGCGGACCCGCGGCGCGACGGCAATGCCGTGGGCATTTCATCAGAATGAAAACCGCCACAAAAACCTTATCAACGAAGCAAAAATGGCTGCTCACGCTGCTGTTTCTGGTGCCAGCGCTATTAATAGTCGGTAAATTCTCCGTGCTCCCGACCCATGAGTTTCTGCAGCAGTGGTTTTCCTTCAAGCATCTGTCGACCGCTTCGATGCATCGCCTTCAGTATGTACTCTTTGTTCCGTTGGCGGCGGTGGTGGTAGTTTTTTTCCGGTTGACCCTTGGCATCCGACTCCTGGGTCCGTTTCGATCAATCCTCATCGCCGTTGCCTTTAAAATGACCGGCATAGTGCCGGGGCTGTTGTTTCTGGTCTTGACGGTTGGCTTCATCGTGGCCATCCGACCATCACTCCGGACGCTGCGCCTGCCATATTTTGCGCGAATCTCGATCATGCTCAGCGCAGTGTCGCTCGTCATGATAGCGGTCATTCTCGGTTGCGAATGGATGGACCTCCCGCTGGCAGACCGTGTTGCCTATTTTCCGCTCGTGGTGATTTGCCTTACTGCGGAGGGCTTCGCCCGCACCCTGGCTAAGGAAGGGAGCAAATCGGCTGTGTGGCGAGGCGGCATGACCGCTTTCGTCGCCGTGCTCATTGCCTTGATTTCCGAACAGTCACACGTGGCCAACCTTTTGTTGCACTTCCCCGAACTGTTGCTGGTCCAGGTGGGCGTCATCCTCTTCATCGCTCAATTTTTAAATCTGCGTCTGTTGAAGAATTTAAATCCCACGGCAAAGCAACGAATGCTTGCCGGCAAAGCTAAAGCCGTCGTCCCGTTGACAAATACTCTCGGAACAAAAGACCTGGACGAAGCGGAAGAACAAACTCAAACCCTGTAAATGAAAATAGCTGTTGTTAGAAACCGTTCGCATGAAGGTGTGATCAACCGCTTTGGCCAGCCTTGCCCGGAGGTCTATGGAAAAAAGGCCGTGCAAATGACCATGGATTCATTGCGCTCCGGCGGCCATACGGTGGAAGTATTCGAAGGCGATAAAACGTTATTTGCCGCGTTGCAGGAATTCATGCCGCCCGACGCCAAGGGCCAACCGACCGGCATGGTGTTCAACATGGGCTACGGCATCCAAGGAAATTCCCGTTATACCCACGTCCCCGCCATGCTCGAAATGGCCGGCGTCCCCTACACTGGTGGCGGTCCACTAGGACACGCAATCTCACTGGACAAAGTGGTCACAAAAATCCAGATGCGCGATGCGGGCGTGCCGACCCCCAACTACAAGGTAATGAATTCGGCGGCCAGCATTGACGACTCCGGCTTGAGATATCCGTTGATCGTCAAACCGCGTCACGAATCCACCAGCTTCGGGTTGCGCCTGGTCGAGAAGCGCGAGCAATTGCGGGAAGCGGTCGAGGCGATCGTCAGCACGTATCGGCAGGACGCTTTGGTGGAAGAGTACATAGACGGTCGTGAAATCGCGGTCGCTCTCCTCGGCAACGAACCGATGGAATTCCTGCCCCTCGTGGAATTCGACTTTGGCAACCGTGCTTTGAAAGCGGTGACGTGGGACGACAAGTATCACAAGCAACCGGACGAGCCGACGAAAGTCTGTCCGGCTCCCGTGGACGAAAAATTAGCGGAGCGTTTGCGAGCCATTTCCCTGGCCACCTTCCGGGCCTGTCACTGCAAAGATTATTCGCGCGTCGATATTCGCATCGACCCGGCCGGCAATCCGTTTGTTTTGGAAATCAATTCCATGGCCTCCTTGGGCACAGGCGGCGCTTACGTCATGGCGGCAACGAAGGCCGGTTACACCTATTCTGCTTTGGTTAATCGCATTCTCGATCTTGCCCACCAACGCTATTTCGGCACTCCCGCCCCACGCTCGCCGGTGGAGCCACCAAACAGCTCGGCGCAACCACCCATCGCACCAACGCCTTAACAACCATGATCGCCGACACCACCACCGGAGTGCGCGGGAAAGTGACAAAGATCATGGGGACGGCTCCCCCGCGCTATCAAGCGTACAGCCTCAGCAACTACACTCAGATCCCGCAAGTCGCCCGATTCACGAAGGAACAGCGCCGCG
>JAQGOU010000046.1 GCA_028293445.1 Verrucomicrobiales bacterium
GTTGCCATTTCCTTTCGGGAATTTCGGATTTCCCGCGGGATTTTCCCGTTTCCTTTCGGGGAATACAAATTTCCCGCGGGAAGTTGGCGTTTCCTTTCAGGGAAAAGTTTTTTTCCACGGGAAATTGCCGTTTCCTTCCGGAAATTTCCGATTTTCCACGGGATTTTCCCATTTCCTTTCGAGAAAGACGAAATTACCGCAGGAAGTTGCCGATTCCTTTCGGGAATTTCTATTTTCCCGGGGCAAATGAACGTTTTCCTCAGGCATGCGAGGGCCAGAAGTTTACGATTCAAAGTTTCAGGAGGTCCCGTAATGTCTCCTCATGAGCGGGCACTTAATTCATCACCTATGAACTGCAAAGTGGTAAGGAAGTTTGTCAGCCTCTTGCTGCTACTCTTTCTGACGTCGTGTGCGACGTCCGGGCTGAAAACGTACCAGTGCTATAAAGGGCCTGCGCAATCCCGCGACAATGTCGCTACGATCCTGAATCAACACTGGGGTTACACATGGGTAAACGTTTACCGCGATGGAAAACGTCTGAATTCACCCGCCGATATCACAGGGGCCGCCGCGCTTGAAATCACGCCGGGGATCGTGACGGTGGTGGCCGAAGCAAATATTGTTTCCATAAACAGGAAGCTTCGCGGCGACGAGCCGATGAAGATGAGTTTCGTCGCCGAAGGAGGCCGAACCTATTTTATCGAAGCCATTCTTCAGGAGGAGCACGCTCGTCTCGCGATATTTCTGCGCGATGTGACCGGCAAGACAGCTACCGAACGTCAGGCCATGATGGAACAGCATCCGTTGGCCGCTGAGCGCGTAAAATGAAGTCCGTCCGGCCTGCTAAACTGATTATCGCGGCTCTGATGGTGATCGTGCTGATTGCCATTTATTTTTGGATTCGTAAAGAAAATGCACCGCTGGCTGTCGTCCGTCTTAACGGCACCACAGCAGTTGATTTTCTCTCGCTTGACCAGAACAGGGAACACGATCTGTGTTTTGGAAACGGATTGCAAAAAGGATGCCGATTCCTTCTCCGCCGGGCTTTCAAAGTGCGGAGTAATCTTCCGGAGTGGCTCATTGGTGTTGAATTGAAATCGGGCGTGGATACCTCGGTAACATGGTGCGTTACGCGCACCCGCTTTTCACAAGGGGTTCCATTGTCGGCGAATCTCTGGAACAAAGTTCAGATCAATCTCGTTCCCGAACGAGAAGGGATGACGGTTAAGTGGGGACAACAAATCAACACTTGGACCAACGCCCGCTTAGGCAACGCCAGCGAAGTGTATACCCTTTGGAAACTTCCGATCGTCAATGGGCCGACACTCCATCTCGAAGTCTTCGAACCGAGTGCCAGAGCTCATGGCCAGAAGATTTTCGTCACCAAGGCTGGGGCAAAGACCCACTAAGCCTAGACCCACTTTAAACTCGCTTGTTGAGATAAGAACGTTCTTGCGTGCGAGCCGCCCGAGCTCCGGTTGCGCTCCGCGTCGTCGAGTCGTCCAAAAGGTTAAGGAAGAAGTAGTGTGGCGCTCCATTGCTTCCGCGGCGCAGGCTTCTATTTTAGAGGATGAATGCAGGCGAGTTTCTTTCCACGATCCAATCAGGCTACGGCTTCAAGGGAGATTCAATTTTACTCGGAGCCGCGATGCGGGAGGGCACGGTGTTTCCAGAGGCCCAGGTGCGACTGCCGTTGCGCACGATGAATCGGCATGGGCTGATTTCTGGCGCGACGGGCACGGGGAAAACCAAGACGTTGGCGATGATGGCCGAACAGTTGTCCGAAGCGGGTGTGCCGACGTTGCTCATGGATATCAAAGGAGACCTGAGCGGGCTGGCGATGCCGGGCACGGCGCAACCGGCGATTGCGGAGCGTCATGCGAAGATCGGATCTGAATGGTCGGCGAGCGCTTATCCGGTGGAGTTTCTGACCTTGTCGCAGGAGCCGGGGACGCGTCTGCGCGCCACAGTGCTGGAGTTTGGGCCGGTGTTGTTTTCGCGTCTGCTTGGCTTAAACGAAACGCAATCGAGTCTCGTCGCGCTGGTCTTCAAGTTCTGCGATGACAAACGATTGCCGCTCGTGGATCTCAAAGATTTCAAGAAGGTGCTCGAATATATCACGGGCGAAGCCAAAGCGAATGTCGCCGCCGAATACGGATTGGTGCCGAGCGCTTCGGCGGGATTGATTCTGCGCAAGCTGGTAGAACTGGAGCAGCAGGGAGCGGAACTGTTTTTCGGCGAACCGTCGTTTGAGGTGGAGGACCTGTGTCGGGCGCTCGATGGCTTCGGGGTGATTTCCGTGCTCCGCCTGAATGATCTGCAGGGGCGGCCAAAATTGTTTTCATCCTTCATGCTGCAACTCCTGGCCGAGTTGTATGCGAAGCTGCCGGAGGTCGGCGACGTCGACAAACCGAAGCTGGTGGTCTTCATCGACGAGGCGCATCTGCTCTTTGCGGAAGCGGAAAAGGCGTTGCTCGAAGAGATCGAGATGGTGATCAAATTGATTCGGTCGAAGGGGGTCGGGATTTTCTTTTGCACACAACTTCCCACGGATATTCCCGGCGATGTGCTCGGGCAGCTTGGGGTGAAAGTGCAGCACGCGTTGCGGGCGTTCACGGCCAAGGATCGCAAGGCAATCAAGCTGGTGGCGGAGAATTATCCGGAGAGCTCTTTTTATGACACGACGACGTTGCTGACGGAACTGGGGATCGGCGAAGCGTTTGTCACAGTATTGGATGAACGGGGTGCGCCGACGCCGCTGGCCGCCACGTTACTCGCTGCGCCGCGCTCGCGCATGGGACCGCTGACGCGCGAGGAGCTGGAGGGGATCATCGCCGCGTCGCCACTGGCGCAGAAATACAACACGCCACTGGATGCGCAAAGTGCGTATGAAATTCTCGGCGGCAAAATGGACAACGCCACAACAACGCCGGGCGCAGCGAAACCCGCCGCAGCAGCGCGACGCACTTACGCTCCTGCACCAGCCATGGGTGGGGCGTCGTCGACGAACGAGGCGTGGCGAGGAGAACCCGCCGAGCCAGCGGAGTTGCCATACGAGCGACCAGCGGCCCCGGCTCCGGCGCAACGGAATGTGGTGAGCGATATCTTTGGCAGTTCGGTCGCGAAAGGTGTGGCGCGGAGCGTGGCGGTGAATGTGGCAGGGACACTGACGCGTTCGTTGATGGGCGTTCTCATGGGGAAAGGGCGGAGGCGGTAGGAAAGTTTAAGGTTTGAAATTTGAAGTTTAAAGTTGTGAAAGCGCACTCCAGTTTTTCCTCGGTTGTGACGCAAGCCGCCGGATTCCGTTTTTCCCGCCTGTGGTTCACGGATGGAAATTCTTCTTTGAAGACTTGAGGCAGGCCCACAAGAGATTTACAATCCGTTCGTGGCGAGCCCATCTCTAAAAATGGTTGCGTGCGGCGGATGCCGGGCGAAGAACTTTATCACCGGTGAACTCGCGCCGATGCAGACGATTCCGTGCACGAAATGCGGGCATCCGGTGATGCTGCCGTTTCGGATGCGTCAATTTGAACTGCGGTCGGTCATTGCGTCGGGCGGAATGGCCACGGTGTTTCGCGCCTTCGATTTGAATCTGGAACGGGAAGTGGCAATCAAGCTGGTGAAAAAGGACATGGCCGCTGACCCGGAGGTGATGAAGAGTTTCTATCGCGAAGCCCGCGTTATTGCTGCCCTGAATCACACAAATATCCTGCACGTTTATACGTTCGATGAATTTGAAGGCGAACCTTACCTCGCCATGGAGATTGCCGACAACGGAAGTCTCGACAGCCGGATCGAAGCCGAAGGGCGCGTCCACGAACTGACCGTTCTGGATGTGGCGGTCAAAATTGCCGACGCGCTTTCCTCGGCGATGAAACACAATATTTTGCATCGCGATATCAAGCCGGGGAACATTCTCTTCAATGGCGAAGGGGAACCGAAGCTAATGGATTTTGGCCTGGGCGGCACGGAAGCGCATCTGGATTCGGACTCGGCGGTTTACGGCACGCCGCAATACATTGCGCCGGAAAAACTGACGCGCGGCGGTGA
>JAQGOU010000048.1 GCA_028293445.1 Verrucomicrobiales bacterium
GGTCGACCCTCCGGCGCTTCGCCGGAGGCAGGAGGGAGACTCCGGATCGATTTTTTGGACGTCCGGAAGGCTCCTGGGAGACTCGGGATCGCTTTTCCCGCCGCAGGAAACTCGATCCGGAGACTAAAAACGGGTTTTCCGACCCCAAAATGGCGGTTTTAAGCTCGGAATCGATTTTCCTGCCGCGGGAAAGTCGATCCGGAGACTCGGGATCCGATTTTTAGACGTCCGGAAGGGTCGGTCGAGACTCGGTCGACCCTCCGGAGGACCGCCGGAGGGTCACCCGAGTCTAGTTCCCGCCTTCCCCGCAGCGGGAAAACCGATCCCGAGACGACTTTCCGACAACTTTTTCCTCCGAAAAGCGCTTCAATTCCTCGCCCCCCAAATTCCTTCCGCGCCGCTGCATCCGACGAAGTCATTTCCCCAAAAAATAGACCCGCCGAAGCCGTCCTAAAGACTCCCTGCGGAGAGACCTTTTCCCCGTTTCCTGAATTTTAATCTTCTTTCCGCGCTCCGCGTTCCGATTTCCGCGTTAGTTCAATCGGAATCATCCTTCTCCTTCAGCTGCGAGATCGTGGCGTCATCTGGGAAAGCTTTTTGACAGAGTTTAACGAGTTCAGGACGGTTACGACCAAAGTCGACTATGGTGGTAGCGAATTCTTTGCCTTGCTCGTCATACGCGGCGATCCACATGTCGTCGCAATTGAAACAAATCGTGAGTTTTACCATTTCCTTGCCACGCCAGCATTTGAAGATGACTCCCGGTTGAAATATGCAGGCCTTGCCTACCGAGCCAAAGGTGTAGCGCTCGTTGGCAACTGCCTGTGTCAACGCTCGCGCAAAAGTGTTGGGCTGCTCGGGAGCAAAACCAATGATGTGATAGCCATCCATTTTTTTCGCCTTCGGATACTTCCTCTCCCAATCCAGCTCCACGCGTATGGCCTCGACACGATCGGCGTTCCGCATGATCTCGATGGCGCGCTCGGTAAAACACAAGGCTATATCTTCCAGCGGGTGCGCCTTGAATTTGTACCTGTTGAAGAGGGAGGTAATGATTTTGTCGTCCACGCGACCTTTTCCTCCCGAAGAGTGGCTACCAGGAAAAAAACCATAGCCATACGGAAAAGGACCACTTAAACAGACCGCGGCGATGACATTGGTTGAGCTCTTTCCATCCAAATAAATCGACCGTCGCCGCGGGCACGGGATTTCAAATCCCAACCTGTCCTCGACCGTGGCGTTTTCAGCCATCAATGCAGAAAAAGACTGTTCCCATTCGGTTGTACCGGGGGAGTTTTCGGACAGGAGCAGCAACATGATATTCGGATCCTTGTCAGAAAGGTGAAACTGGCCGGCGAGTTTGGAGGCTTCGATCTTTAAATATTTTTCACCTTCACTCCGTGCCGCGCGCCATTCTTTTTCGTCCTCTTGAGTCTCGTTGGGAGGAAATTTTCGCATGGCAGGTTGATAGTTCACCGCGGGAATGGAATGTATTTCCATGCTGAAGGAGCCGGCTACGGCGAGGATCGAGATACCGCGTTTTCCGCTTCCCACGCGGTCCATCTCTTCCCGCGGAAAAGGAAGATCATCGCGCCAGCGATCGGACGTTCCCATCCAGGGCGCATCCGAAAGGAGCGCCTTGGCTTCTTTGGCGACCACGTCGGGAAGGTTAAGATTATCGGAGACGAAATAGCAGCCGGCTTTGTTCGTGCCGAGTTGTCGACGCATTTCAGCGTGTGCCTTCGCGACGAGCCCTTTGACTTCATTGGTGGAAATGACCGCGCGATAAACAGCACTGGTCGCTTCACCGGAAAAGAAAGCAGGTACAACGATGTCGGCGGCGTTCGTGACGACGAGAAGGGGATGATTCCAAATAACAGGCGCCGAAGTAATGTATCCGGGCGCAAGGCGCATGGCGACAAGCTCCTTTGTAGGCTCATAATAATAGAAATCGATGGAGTGAAACTGTTCGTTCCATTCCGTACTATCGAGTTCCCAGGCCAGTCTGGCCATCGGCATATGATTTCGTGAACGGAATCTTGAATCTAAGTAAAAGGAATGGGACCCGGCGGGGGCGGCTTGAAACGTTCTTCTAAATTTCTGAGACACGTAAGCCATATCAAACGAGAAGGTCTCAAGAAAACCACGTGAGTATTCTACGGCTTCGCGTTCACGAAACGTTGACGCTGGGTTGGTGCGGGAATCCTGATTCTCTTCAAAAACGTCATTTCGGGAAAGCGATTCGAGACGTCCCTGCGTAAACTCGTAAAGGTAATTCGACGTCTTGATATAACCTGAAACTGCCGACATTCGGTCCGAGATCGAACTGTCGATCAGATTGGTGACCTGGATGGGGAGCGATTCTTTTAGCTTCAGCTTTCCGGCATAATAATTGGCGTCGCCCACCATCAACTGCAAAGCGAGGTTCGTATAACTTACCGTTGCCTGGGCGAGAAAAAGCAGAGATGTCATCCGCTGTGATCATGCCGTCTCCGGGATAGTCGTCAATGTGCTTGGAAAGGCACAGTGTCGACGCCCAATGAAAAGAGCGGTCCGTTCGAGTCCGTTTGCCTGTCACAGATCGAAGAGCTTTTGCGGTTAAATCCTTAGACGTCCATTTAAACGGTGCAGTCTCCTGAACTGTTACGTTTTATTTCGGCTGTCGCTCCAGGAAATCGAAAACGGTGTTGGCCATTGCTTTTGTCCCTACGACGAGACATTCCTCGTCGACGTCGAATTCGGCGGTGTGTTGATTGGCGACAATTCCCTTCGCTTTATTTCCCGACCCAAGACGAAAGAGAACGCCGGGAATGACCTGTTGGAAAAAAGAGAAGTCTTCCGCGCCCATGCGCAGTTCGGCCTGAATGACATTCGTCTCGCCGAGGGCGCGTCGCAGGGATGGAAGCGTTTCTTCGACGAGTTTCGGATCGTTGTAGACGACCATTGTCTCCTCGGTGATTTTCAAATCGAACGTCGCTTTGTTGCCATCGCAAACGCCCTGCAATAGTTCGCGCATCATCTGTTTGATGTCTTTACGCGTCGACTCGCTGAAGGTGCGTAACGTGCCGGTCATCGTCACGCTGGCGGCTACTTCTTCCGCGAGATGCCCGCCTTTGATTGTGCCGATGGTGAGAATCATCGGATCAAAAGCCGCCGTGCGACGGCTCTTGATGGTGTGCAACGCATTCACGCATTGCGCGGCGACAACGACGGCATCGACGCCGTCATTGGGGAACGCCGGATGCGCTCTCTTGCCGTGGATAATGATTTCAAATGTGTCCGCGGCCGCTTGCGCTCCGCCAGCACGCACGCCGATTTTGCCGGTTTGAATTTCAGCGGTCGTATGCAAGCCGAAAATGGCGAGGGGACGTGGATTCTCCAGGGCACCTTCTTTGATCAGCAATCTGGAACCGCCCTCTTCGCCCTCCGGTGGCCCTTCCTCGGCTGGTTCGAAAATAAACTTTACCGAACCTGGTAATTGCGCGCGCATTTTGCTCAGGACTTCCGCGACACCCAGTTCAATCGTTGTGTGCACATCGTGTCCGCAGGCGTGTTTGACGCCGGGTGTTTGTGATTTGTAAGGGACGTCAATTGTTTCATTAATCGGCAATGCATCGAGATCGGCGCGCACGGCAACGACTGGTCCCGGCTTGCCGCCTTTGATCAACGCCACGATCCCGGTATGCGCGACATTGGTCCTGACTTCATCGAACCCGAGGGCGCGCAGTTTATCCGCGACAATACGCGCGGTCCGCAGTTCGCGATTCGCCAGTTCGGGGTGAATGTGAATATCGCGTCTCTGGGTGACGAGTTGTGGACGCAACGACTCTGCGAGCCGATTGATTTCATCAGTAGGAGTTGCCGCCACGACCGAAAGGTGTGCAAACGCAACGAGGAAGAAGTATTTCATGCGTTCATCTATTGAATGCAAAGAGCATCGAGTCCGCAAGCGATGAATGAATGTGTGGTTTCTTTGCGTGCCATCCCTACCGCAGCTGATGAATAGTGATATTCAACGATCCTGTTGACGTGGCTACGAGGGTCTGACTACATGGGTTCATGATTTCCATTCGCCGCGTTGCCTCGATTGGCGCAGCGCTGTTTCTCGTCCTGATTTCAGCAGAGGGCCACGATTACTTTCCTCCACCGGACGCTGCGGGCGGTTGGCGCACGGCGACGAATGCGGTCCAGGCGCGGAAGCTCGCGGGGATGGATTCGGCGCGGCTCGATCAGGCGTGGAATTTTTCCCAACGGTGCAGTCAGAACGCCGGGTTGGCGGTGGTGCGGAAAGGGTATCTGGTTTTCGAACAATACGTCGGACGCGCGGGGCGCAACGTGAATCCGGATATGGCGTCGACGGGCAAGGCTTACACAAGCATCGCCTGTGGCATTATGCTCCGGG
>JAQGOU010000071.1 GCA_028293445.1 Verrucomicrobiales bacterium
CGATTGCACGCTGCAATCGTCTTCGCTGGAAGTTTTGTCCTCGATTGCACGCTGCAATCGCCTTCGTTGGAAGTTTTGTCCCCGATTGCACGCTGCAATCGTCTTCGTTGGAAGTTTATCGACGGAAGAATCGCTCGAAAGGGCGCAACATCGACAAAGCTCAAGGTGAATATCTTCCCGCAAAATTCCGTTGCTTTTCTAACCCGTTCGCGGAAATTCGACGTTCTCACGTGAAAAACGTCACTGTCATAAACCACCCGCTCATCCAACATAACCTCACCCGCTTGCGCGATGAGAAAACCGGCCCACAGGAATTTCGCCGCGTGCTCAGCGAAGTAGCCGCGCTCATGGTCTACGAAGCGACGCGCTCCTTTGACGTCGTGCCCGTGACGGTGAAAACGCCGTTGGAAAAAACGGACGGAAAGAAACTGAAGCGTGAAGTTATTCTCGTTCCCATTCTCCGCGCTGGCCTCGGCATGCTGGATTCTATTCTGCAACTAATCCCACATGCGCGTGTTGGATTCATTGGGTTGAAACGCGAAGAAAAAACTTTGCAGGCCACCTCGTATCACAAAAGTTTGCCGGAGGACCTGAAGAATTTTGAAGTGATTTTAATCGATCCGATGCTCGCGACCGGCGGAAGCGCCGTTGCGGCGATGAATTTAGTGGTCGAACTCGGTGCCACGCACGTGCGCATGGTGAACCTGGTCACCTGTCCTGAAGGTATCAAACAGGTGCGCGAACATTTTGGTGATTTTCCAATTTTTACAGCATCCATTGACCGCGGTTTGAACAAGAAAGGTTATATTTGCCCAGGACTCGGCGACGCCGGTGATCGTTTATTCGGCATCTAAATTGCAGTAGAGAGGAGTTTCCATGCAGCGAGAAAATCTATTAATGGTCGCGGATAGTGAGCGCGACGCCAACATGCTTTACGCGGTACGGATGTTCGTACCGGATGCCTTCATCTACCTGCGCCTGAACGGCAAATGTCATGTCGTGATGAGCGACCTGGAAATTGATCGCGCCCGCAAAGAAGCCGCTCATTGCAAAGTGATTTCGCAGTCCACCCTCGCCGAAAAAGCCCGAAGCCAAAAAATCCGTGTTCCTGGTTTTGCGTCAGTGATCGCAACGGTGTTGAAGGAGAAACAGATCAAGCGGGTGTGGGTTCCTGCAAACTTTCCGCTCGCGCTCGCGCGGGACTTGCAAAAATTGCGCATCGATGTGCAGGTGAAAAATGACGGTTTTTATCCTCAACGACAAATTAAGAAGGCAGATGAGGTAAAGAAACTGAGCGCTGCGTTGATGATGGCCGAAGTGGGATTGTCGGAAGGAATCCAGGTTCTGAAACGTGCGAAGATTGGGCACAATCGCAAGCTGGTTTATAATAACGTTCCTCTGACGTCGGAAAAATTGCGCGCAGTGATCGACACCGCTGTGATCCAGGCTGGCGGATTGCCCGCTCACACGATTGTCGCGGGCGGCGCGCAAGGCTGTGATCCACATGAACGTGGACATGGAATCTTGCGGGCTAATGAGCCGATCATTCTCGATTGTTTTCCGCGCTCGCAGAAAACAGGCTACTTCGGCGACATCACGCGCACCGTCGTCAAAGGGCGCGCCAGTGATACGGTCCGCAAGATGTACGACACCGTGGCTCGTGGACAGGAAATCGCATTTCAAAAAATGCGCTCAAATGTTGCCGGCCGCGAAATTCACGATGCGATACAGAGTTTCTTCGTGTCTGAAGGATTCAAAACAGGCAAGAAGGACGGGCGGATGCAGGGATTCTTTCATGGCACCGGACATGGCGTCGGCCTAGAAATTCATGAAGCGCCGCGCGTGAGTGGATCTTCACCCGACGTGCTCAAGAATGGTCACGTTGTCACGGTTGAACCAGGACTTTATTATTCTGGAATCGGCGGAGTGCGTATTGAAGACATGGCTCATGTGACGCACAAAGGCGCCCGCAATCTCACCAAGTTTGAAAAAGTTCTTGAGGTCTGATTTCGTTAGATAACTCCCCGCTCGGCTGCATTCGCAAAAGCAGAATCATCCACGTTACCGAAAGAAAAAGGAAGTGGTGGCAGGAGCCGGAATTGAACCGGCGACACAAGGATTTTCAGTCCTCTGCTCTACCGACTGAGCTATCCTGCCAACCCCGTTATGATGAAGCTCGGTTGAGCTTTCCCTTAACGAGCAAATACTATTGCGTTGGAAATTCGTAGTAGCAAGAAATTTTATCCGCTAAAGCGAAACTGAATTTACTCGCGACGTTTACCCCAGACGAAAGGTTTCTCCGACCTGACGCAATGCAATCCGCTCAGGCTCGTTTTGCAGTGCAGCGTCAAATCGCTCGATGGGCTCATTAACAGGCTCACGGCCGAGAGTAAAAGCCTGATGATGAATTGGCAGAATGTATTTTGCACCCGCGTCATTAGCCATCGCAACGGCTTCCTCCGGAGTGCAGTGGGCGCGAATCCATGGATTGTATGCACCGATGGGCATCATCGCTAACTCGAACGGGCCTTTGCTGCGAAGTTTTCTGAAGTGATCACATTGCGCCGTATCACCGCCAAAAATAATCTTCTTTCCTTCACGTGAAATCACATAGCCGTTCCAGCCGCGATCTTCCTTCTTACTCCAACGCCCACCCCAATGATTCACCTCAAATGCTTCAATGTGGACTTCACCGTTTCTTGTAGATAACGTCGTTTTGTCATCCCAACCCAACTCATTTACCTTCGACATTTTTGTCCCGCGGAGCAGGTCAGCAGTATTTCGTGCCGTGACGACTTGAGTAGATTCTCCAAAATGCGCAAGCGTCGGCATGTCCAAATGGTCGAGATGCGCGTGTGAAAGCAAGACGAGATCGATCTTCGGCAATTCCTTCGTTGTAAGCCCAGGAGCGGTAAGGCGTTTTGGGCCAAGCGTGCCAATACCTAAGCTTGCTCCGACACGGGAAAATAATACCGGATCCGTAAGGATGGTTATGCCAAAAACATTGAGCAAAACCGTTGAATGCCCCAGCCAGGCTGCATGAATCGCGTTGTCATTCCATTTTGAAGGATATGGTTTGCACCTCGGAATTTCAATTGGTCGTCCACTTTCTGCGATCCGTTCGCGCACAAATCGCGCCGCGAAGGTGTTGGAGACACCTAACCAACATCCACCGATACCCAAACAACTCAAACTTAAAAAACGTCTTCGTGTAAATTTTGAAATATTCTTCAACTGATAACCTCCAGATTACTCAATGTGAGTTAATGGAAGAAAGCAGTTTAGATTCCGATATTTAAAAACTCGATAAAAACGCATAAATTCATAATGCAATTGGGGAACAAAGAAGAATTCACCGAAAATAGGCGCACAAATTGTCCTAGCGCGCAACATCATCCCTTTGAAATGGATGAATTCACAACACTCTGGTTTAAAACAGGCGATGACAGAATCAAATGACTCTTTTCACATTGCCAAACATGGAAACAAATCCATCTAGTTTGATAGCGAAGTCGCGGAGCAATGTCGGATTATGCCAAAACTGCAAAATAAAATAGCCGAGATATTTTCATATCTCGGCTATTTTTAAAAACTGGCGGCTACCTACTCTCGCAGAACCTATAGGACTACTACCATCGGCAACGCTGTGTTTGACGGCCGTGTTCGGAATGGGAACGGGTCGGACCACAGCTTTATGGCCACCAAAGTCTGATCAGACGGTGTTAGCTTTCGCTCAACATCCAGCGTTTTAGCGCTGATCGTCTTGACTTAAAATTCATAAAAAGAGCATCCTGAAACAGGCAGGATGTTCGTTGAAAACTATACGTAAACCTATCAGAAAATATATTCCAGTTCGCGAGTATAAAGCTTGATCTTTCGTTTATTCAAAGAATAAAGAAAAGCGATCAAGCCGCACGACCGATTAGTATTAGTCCGCTGAATGGATTACTCCAATTACACGCCTAACCTATCAACCAGGTGGTCTGCCTGGGGTCT
>JAQGOU010000468.1 GCA_028293445.1 Verrucomicrobiales bacterium
CGTGGAAATTTGGTGTTATACGCGTACAAGGGAGTTTCCAACGATGGAAAGTTGGTGATGTACGCGTACAAGGTGGGTTCCCAGGACGGGAAATTGGTGATGTACGGTACTTCGGGAGTTTCCCGTCACCCGAAATTATGTTTTGCGCGTATTGGGGAGTTTCCGGTCACGGAAAACTGTTCCTCGACGCATATTCGAGACTTTCCCGTGACGGGAAATTGTTACTCGATGCTAAAGGCGCCTTTTCCCGTCATTTTTTTGTTCCTTTCGCGGTGACTACACAGCCACTCCGAAGTCCCGCAGAGAGGCGATGAGATGGTGAGTGGTTTTTTGGCGGCTTGACACGGCTCTCAGTAGCCTCGGCATTGCTCAGCTGAAAAATCGTTTTCTCCCTAGACCGTCCAATCTATTTGCGGCACGCTTTTTCAAGCAGATATTTTGTCTGACGTAGCCTGTTGTCCTGATGCCGTGATTGATCCCAAACGAAAAAGTAAAAACGGTGACGTGACGTGGAACCATGATCCGCATTCTCAGATTTTCCTCTCTTTTGCTCAATGCGAGCAAGACACGCGGGTTCACAGCTATCTTCACCAATTGCGACGAGCATTCAAAGATGAAGACGAGGACGGTCTAGGTGTTGACGTCGTATTGTGTGTCGATAATCGTCCCACTGTTTATTTTCAGATAAAGTCGCAAACAGATGTTACCGAGGAGATTGAGTGGCAGCGGAAAGTTTGGAATCAAGGGCTTGTGACTTTGGCTGTTATCGAAAGCTCACAGGACGTTCGCGTCTATTCAGCCCTTGCGAAACCAAGCCGAAACACGATCGGGCACGACGACAATCGTTTAATCGAAACACTTTCTGGTGCAGCGCTCGCATTGGAACAAATACAATTCGTTCGAAGCGTCGAGACCGGCCAATTCTATCGGCGCCACCAGAAAAAATTTACAGCAAGCCGTTCGATAGATCAGTATCTCCTCAAAAACCTTAGTGCAGCACGCGAGCAACTTTGTGACAAGTCGCAAGAGCATCATTTGTCTGCGGATACGGCGCATTCGTTACTCGGTCGCACTTTGTTTACGGGTTATTTGTTGGAGCGAGGGATAATTGGCGAGCGTCATCTTAAATCCGCCGGGGCTCCAAAAGGAAGAACGCTTCGTCGAGTGTTAAGCCAAGTTTCCGACAACACAGAATGCCGAGACATTCTTTATCGCTTGTTTCGCCAACTTCAGGACGATTTCAATGGAAGTCTTTTTGGCGGGGAATTACCAGGAGAGCAAGGCCGGATTCGTGCTTGGCACGTTGGTATTCTTAAACGTTTTCTAAGCGGAGATGATTTTGAAGATCAAAGCCAACAACCATTATCCCTTAATTACGACTTTTACGATTTTCGCTTCATTCCTATCGAGCTCATCAGCGGTATTTATGAACACTTTCTCGCCGCAGCTAAAGGACGCACTGAGGAAGCCGAGACCGAAGATGGTGAAGCAGAAGACGAGGGGCAAGGCGCACAGCGTGAAGCCGGCGCTTACTACACACCACCTCGTTTGGCAGAACTTGTAGTGGATATAGCGACCGAAAAGATGCCTTCCTTGTTGGGTAAGCGGTTTCTCGACCCATCTTGTGGATCAGGAATTTTTCTTGTGATTCTGTTTCATAGGATGGCCGAAGAATGGCGACGTATTCATTCCCAGAAAAGGAATGAGAACGATGATGCTTACAACCTTCGCCGGACCTTGGCGCTTCGAGATTCTCTAAGCACAAGTTTTTGTGGGGTGGATCGTGATGGTACGGCCTGCATGGTGGCGTGCTTTAGTCTGTACTTGGCCTTTCTTGATCAATTAGAACCGCGAAATATTTGGAATTTACAAAGGACCCTTGGAAAAAAAGGCACCGAGAAAGTATTGCCACCGTTAATGGATAGGCCTGACGAAGGACAGCCAGTAAGCCATCCTCCAATTCTCAAAGCAGATTTTTTTAAAGTCACTCCTGCTCAACTAGGTGAATTCGATCTTATTGTCGGAAACCCCCCTTGGATTGGCCGCAATCAGTCTGGAAAGCAAGTGGCAGAGCAATGGCTTATTGCCATGGGAAAAAATGCTCAAAATCCTTATCTCGCGGAGTGGTTGGCATCCGTTTCAAAAAACAGACCAAAAAAGGCCGTGCGCAAAGCCCGGTTTTTTCCGCAAGATCAATCGGCTGTAGGATTCATGTGGAAATCTCCAGTCCACAGTAAGGAAACGGGTCGGATTTGCCTGTTATTACCCTCACGCGTTCTCATGAACAATAACATGGACGCATTCCAAACCGCTTGGTTTAAGCGGTTTCAAGTAGGCGGTATCTGGCAACTTGCGGATTATCGTCGGATCTTATTTAGCGGCGCGAAGTGTCCCGCCGTCATTATTCAATATCAAAAGTCTCCGCCGACGGAAGAAAATCCGAAATTGCGGTACTTGACTCCTAAGGCGGAACGCCTCGATCCACGCACTGGATGTCTCTTTATCCTTCCAGACGATGTCAAAACAGTCGAAACCAATGAATTGGTTCGTGCTGCAAAACAGGGACGTACGTTTACAGTTTGGAAAAAGCATTTTTGGGGAACAGATCGAGATATTCGATTGGTCGATCGACTCCTAAATATGCCTCTCTTAGGTTTAATTGCAGGAGAAGTTCGGGACAAGAAACGATGGTTTAAGGGGCAAGGCTTCCAGCCAAAGAATAAAGACACTAAAAAGCCAACTCCTATTTTTTGGAAAAAAACTGATCGATTTCTCGACGCGCGAAATAATCGCCCAGACCTAATTCTTCTTCGTGATGACACGGTCGCAATTCGAGATCGATTCAAAAGCGGACTGCATCGAAGCCGTGAGGCTGAGATTTATAGTCCGCCGCTAGTTCTTGTAAATCAAGGGTGTACACGATTCGTCTTTTCTGACTTTCCTGTCCTCTTTCAGGATTCGCTTCAATCGTTTTCGACATCAAAAAAAGATGTAGACGATGAGGATTTATTATTGTTCCTAACGGCAGTTCTTAATTCACCACTCAGCGCGTATTTCTTTTTCCACGTCAGCGCGAATTTAGGAATCGAACGGGACAAAGTTCACTTGGAGGAACTATTGCTTCTCCCGTTCCCCTTACCTGATGACACAGATGATCCCAAAGCAAGCTGGCAAATGGTTCGGACTGCGGCAGGCCGTCTTCGGTCCCTTCAATCACAACTAAACGGCTTTGCGCTGGACGCTCAGCGTGAAGCGTTCTGCGTGGCAGCAAAGAATGATTTAAATGAAATCGTTTATCGCTACTACGACGTTGCAAGGTGGGAGAGGGATCTCATAGATGATACAATTCGTATTTTCAAACCGAGCATTATGCCGTTTCCATCGCGGTTGATTGACTTGCCGACACTGGTCGAAACATCGGAAGTAGAGCGAAAAATATATGCGGAACATCTTCGCGTGACACTGAATCGTTGGGCGAATCGGCAGGGTTGGAAACTCTCGGCAACGGGTCATCTCGCAGCACGGGAAGGTCTGTGCCTTGTCACCCTTACCCGCGATGACGGACAAACCAAGTATAGCGAAAAATCATCAGGCGATTTCGATAAACTGCTCCGACGGCTAGCAGATGCAGCCCAAGTCAATCAAAGTGGTATAACTTACCTGCGTGGTTTTTATCTCATCGAAGGAAACAAAATCCACATTCTTAAGCCGCTAGCTCAACGACATTGGACAAAGACGGCGGCACTCAACGATGCAGACGAATTGTGGGGCCAACTTCTCGCTTTGGCAGAACATTGATCATGAATGGTGTTGTAACCCAGAACACGAATGCTAAAGGCTGGCTGCCGGAAGGATTTGTTGGTGAGTTGCTACCATTAGTTCTCAATACATGGTCAGATTTTGAAGTCCCTATTCATATAGTGGAAGAGCCAAAGATTACCGCCCTTTTCAAGAAGCGCCTCAAGAAAAGAATCAAAGACGATCCTGAAAACGATTGGTTTATAATGCTGGAGACCTCTGATTATGATGACTCAGGCGTGGAGATTTCTCGAACAGACATTCGGGTGCTTCCACCGGGGAAAAAAGATGAAGACTACGCTTTCGTCTTGGAGTGCAAACGTCTCAATATCTCTCATCCGGGCGGCAAATTTGACCGTAATACTGGTAAATACACCGATGATGGCATGCTGCGTTTTATAGAGGGCACATACAGCCGTGGACTTCGTGAAGGCGGAATGATGGGCTTTGTGATGGACAGCGATGTTCCTGCCGCTCGGCAAGCTCTTTTAAATGCGATTTCAACGCGTCAAGAAAAGCTGAAATTGCGGACAGGATCCGGTTACTTACCGTGTGCGCTCCTACCCGTCAAGTCGCTGCACGGCGAAACTCAGCATGTTCTTGGAAATAACCGAACGTTTATCCTTTATCATTTGCTAGTACCGGTTCGATTCAAGTCGTTAGTCACTTCAGAATAATGGTGCAGCAATAATGGGCGTTGTCAGTGTGAATCAGTCTCCGAGCGTGGGAATGGCTTGGAACTTATTTCTTTAAATGCTTTTGGGCAGCTCTGGGCGGCAGTATATGTCCTGCCGGCCGGCGTAGGAATAGCTATGATCTGAAAATTGCAAAAAGAGATTGGTCCTAAGCTTGCCGCCTGCTTTGCCAGCAATTCAATCCCCTTGAATACTTCTGCTAAATTATCTCTTTCAATTACGAAAGACCGGGTGTTCATGAACTTCCATCCTGCTTGGATCAGTGCTGCATTCAGTTTTACGGACTCTGCGTTGTTGCTTCTGGCCTGCGAAAAATCGATGTAAAGTTGCGCTTGATAAGTCATACAAACGTTTGTTTCACGTCCAGTAGAGTCCCGCAATAACCTTTTTGGATTTACACAATGTTGTTAATGAAGCTCGCTACGCTCGCGCCTGCGCAAAATTGATTGAGCTGGTTTGACTCCGTATTCATCGGGTTAAAATCCGGGCTATTGTCGGTTTTGCCTACGGCACTGGGTGGGGCAGCAAAGCGAGTAGGATCGGTTGCCAACCAGTGGAGTTCACCGCCCCGCCAGCGTTACCCCACCTCGTAGAAGATTATTCCAGCGTTCTATAACGCCCTTTCTGTTTTCAGTTCTTTAATCTCGTTCTGCCAGCGGATGTGGGTGCGTTTGTCGGTGTGGGGCGGGAGGCCGGCCAGTTCTTCCACGCGGCGGCGGAGCGGTTCGCCTTTTAGACCTTCGGCTTTGGCCTGCATCGTGGCGCAGTCGATGCGGCGGAGCATCTCCAGGCGTTCCAATTCGTTCCCGCTCGCTTTCGGGCCTTGCTGTGCTTTCAGCGGGGCCGAGTTTCGCGGCGACTTGTGCTCGCGTTCTGCGGTTAAAACGGGGACATTGCCGTGGAATTGTAAATCATTTATAGTTTCATTACGGTTTCGTTATGTCAGATCAAGACATTCAAAAACTTGAAAACCAGTTTCCGGCTGTTTCGGGTTCAGCTTTTGCCGAGGCGCGCAAGCAAGTGCTCGCGTCAGGCCAAAGCGTGTTTGAATCCAAAGAAGGCGTCATTTATGAGGTGTTTCCAGACGGACGCCGCGTCGAAGTGAAGAGAGTCGACCCGCCGACTCACTTTGTTACTGGAAGCGTCTTCACTATCCGGTGAACGAATCGATTCCACGGCTACGCATGTCTTCGACAATTCGGGTGACAGCGCGACGGGAAAGCAAACGTGGCTGGCCGAAATCACCGAAGGGCGGAAACTGGAGTTGAAGACCGATAAAATTCCCTCCTGGTTCAACCGAGCGGTCCTGGAGAAAATTCGATAAAACACCTCCAATAGCTTTCTTCGCGCGGATGACTCCAACAACCTCCGAATGACGGGGCCGTCGGTGCCCTATGGGAGGCCGAGTTTGGTGGTGATGTATTCGTAGCGGCGAGGCCGGTGATGCCCGGATTTCGTTCGTTTCTCATAACACTCCTTTCTTCTTCAGTTCTTTAATTTCATTCTGCCAGCGGATGTGGGTGCGTTTGTCGGTGTGGGGCGGGAGACCGGCCAGTTCTTCCACGCGGCGGCGGAGCGGTTCGCCTTTTAGACCTTCTGCTTTGCCTTGGATCGTGGCGCAATCGATGCGGCGGAGCATTTCCAGGCGTTCCAGTTCGTTCCCGCTGGCTTTCGGGCCTTGCCAGGTCAGGTCGGGATTCCAATGTGTCTCCTGCACGGCGTCCCACATGATGTCGTCGCGGGCGATCTTCAAGTAGCGTGGGATGGAGATGTTGGTCGTGAACTGGGTGCGGGTCACGGTGAGACGTTCGACCAGGGCCTCATCAAAACGCATTCCAAAAAGTCCGTAGCGTTTGCAGTACAAATCAAAGATTGCTCGGAAGAGCCAGCGCTCTTCATCGGACTCTTCGGTGAGATAGAAATCCTCGGGCGGCATGCTCCGTTCCAGATATTGCGTGCGGCGGATGATGCCTTTTGCGTGGTGACGAAATTTGCCGAGCTTGAAGAGTTCCTGGATCCGATTCCAATGGGCGATGCGTTGGGGGTTGTCGACCATGCGCTGTTCCATGGCGAGATACTTTTCGGGATTGCGCAGGAGGCCGGCGTAGTCGCCGGTGAGGAGAATGCGTTCGCGGTCGACGGCGCGTTCCTGTTCTTCCGGGCCGGGCGGTTCTTCCAATTCATCGATCAACGACAGCATGCGCGGGTCGATCGGTTCCTTTCGGTTGATGCGTTGCGCGAGGACTTTCGATAGGCCGATGTAATCTACTAACCAAATTGTCGGCGGTATAACGAGCCATTCAAGGAGTCGACGCACCCGGCTGTGGTGCGGTTGGTGTTCCGGTTGCTCGAGGAGCGGGAAGAGTTCTTCGCCGCGCTTTTTGAGTCGTGGTGTTTGGTGTTGGAAAACGGCGCGTTTGATTTTTCCGAGGAAATCCCGAGATGTCATGGCGGAGGACGATAAAGATTTTGGAATGTTTGCCAAAAAGAATTTTGGGATGGGTTGGAAGTGAACTGCGGCCGTGTCACAGACCGCAGCGGGCATTAGTATCTATACCCGTAAGATCAGTTAGATAAACACTCGCCCTCATCCTAACCTTCTCCCCCGAGGAGAAGGAACAGTATCCTCATGTCTCTGGTTTTCGGACGGCTGTCGTCGAATACCGCCGCTTGAATATTCAAAAACGTGGGCGAACGATTCCCCCTCTCCTTGGAGGCTAAGCATTACCCATAAGTACGAACGGTACGAGTTGGTACTTGTACATTTGGTGAGATATGTACAATTAGAGCGATGCAAAAAGCATCGATTGCGGGATGGATTGAGAGAGA